>JAISOT010000051.1 GCA_031275465.1 Desulfovibrio sp. | reverse complement strand
ATCTGGCGGCGGCGGGCGTGGGGCATATCGGCATTATCGACAATGACAGCGTGGACGAAAGCAATCTCCAGAGGCAGATCATCCACGGCGCGAAGGATGTCGGACGGCCCAAAACCGACTCCGCGAAGGAAGGCATCCAACGCATCAATCCCCATGTCCGCGTCACCACCCTCAATGATACCCTCTCCAGCGCCAACGCCCTGGACATATTCAAAAGCTTCGACGTCATCGTGGACGGCACGGACAATTTCGCCGCGCGCTATCTGATCAACGACGCCTGCGCCCTGCTGGGCAAACCCGACGTTTACGGCGCGGTCTATCAATTCGAGGGGCAGGCCACGGTCTTCGACGCCCGGCGCGGCGGCTGCCTGCGCTGCCTGATGCCGGAACCGCCGGCGCCGGAAGACGTTCCCTCCTGCGGGGAGGGCGGCGTCCTCGGCGTTCTGCCGTGCATTGTGGGCGGCATACAGGCAACGGAAGCGATCCATCTGCTTTTGCGCGGCTCCTCGCCGCTCATCAACAAACTGCTGGCCTTCGACGCCTGGAGCATGCACTTCCACACCTTTGACATCCCCCGAAATGCGTCCTGCCCGCTGTGCGGAGAAAATCCGCAAATCCGGGAACTGACGGATTACGAACTGTTCTGCGGCTCCCGCCGCGCACAGGGGGAAGAACCGGTTGAAGAAATCAGCCCGGGGGAACTGGAGACGCTTCTCGCCGGCGGCGCGAACCCGCAGATCATAGACGTGCGTCTTCCGGAAGAGATGGAAATCAGCTCATTCCCCGGCGCGAAACCCATTCCCCTCAAGCAGCTCGCCCGGCGCATGGACGAGATCAACCCCGCGCGGGACGCGATTTTCGTGTGCAAGGCGGGCGAAAAAAGCGCCATCGCGATTGAGCTGCTGCGCGAGGAGGGCTACCCCGGACGAATGCTCAGCCTCAAGGGCGGCCTGAACGCCTGGGCGCGGGAAGTGGACGCGGAGATGCCCGTGTACTGAATGCCGGACAGGGACGCTTGACTTTTGCCTTCCCCCGGATTTACTGTGCTCATGCGGCGGGGAATTCCGTGCGAATCGGAAACAGTCGCGCTGCGGCAAGAGGGTACGAAGCTTCCCTGAACCCCACGGGGCAGGAGAGCCAGCCGCGCACTGCCCGAACCCTTGTCAACGCATGATTGAGGAGGCCAGCATGAAACGGATATCCCCGTGTTTTTTTTCAGGCCCGCCCGGAGCGAAAGACGGGCCTTTTTCGCTCTCCGCGACATTGCCGCATCCGCAAGACGCCGACGTCAGGCACTGAAACGCCGCGCCTTTCCATGACAGAAACCCGGCGCAGGCGCATCCTGATCTGCCTCGCGGCATTCTGGGTCTGCGCCCTGCCTCTTTCCTGCCTCATCGGGCCTGTGGCGATCAGCCCGGCGGAGGTTTTTCAGGCATTCTGGGCCAGGCTGGGCCTGACCGCGCCTCCGCCGGATCAGGCCAGCTATCTTGTGGTGGGCAATATCCGGCTGGCGCGCGTGGTCATCGCCGCCCTCTGCGGCGCATCCCTCGCCATGGCGGGCGTCACCCTGCAGGGGGTTCTGCGCAATCCGCTGGCGGATCCCTTCACCCTGGGCATTTCCGCCGGAGCGGCGTGCGGGGCCAGCCTCGTCATCGCGACGGGAGAAGCGGCTTCCCCCGCCGCCCTGCTGGGCCTCTCCCGCGCCGGATTCATCGCGCCCGCGGCCCTTGCCGGGGCCTTGCTGGCCCTTTTCGGAACCATCTGGCTCGGAAGCGCCAAAGACGCCGCCCTCCGCCGCGAAAGCGTGGTTCTGGCGGGCATTGCCGTATCCGCCTTTCTGGGCGCCCTGGTGGCCCTTATCAAAGCCCTGCACGAAGAATCGGTCACCAGCATCGTGTTCTGGCTTTTGGGCTCCCTGCAGGGGCGCAGCTGGGAGAGCCTGCCCCTGCTGCTCGTCACGTTCGCGCCCGGCTTTCTCGTTGTGGGCCTGAACTTCAGAAAACTGGACCTGCTCTGCCTCGGCGATGAGGAAGCCGCTCAACTGGGGCTCAATGTGGGGAGAACGCGCTTCTGCCTTCTGACCGGGGCGGGAATGATGACGGCGGGCTGCGTGGCCGTGGCCGGAATCATCGCCTTTGTGGGCCTGGTGGTCCCGCATTTGCTGCGCATGTGCCTGGGCGGATCTCACGGCCCCCTGCTGGCGGGCGCTTTTTTCGGCGGAGGCCTGCTGCTTGTTTTCGCCGATGCCCTGGCGCGCTGCCTGCCCGGCGGGCAGGAACTGCCCGTGGGCGTTGTCACCGCGCTGCTGGGCGGGCCGTTCTTCGCCCTGCTGGTCCGGAGGCGGTGATGCTTGACGTCGCCAATCTCAGCGCCGGCTACGGCGGCAAACGCATATTGCACGACATCAGCCTTGCCGCCGGCGCCGGCGAATGCGTCGCCGTTCTGGGGCGCAACGGCAGCGGCAAAACCACCCTCCTCCGGGCCGTTTCCGGCGTACTGCGCGCCGATAAAGGGGAAATTTTTCTGCGGGGCAAACCTGTATACGGTCTTGCCCCGCGCCATCGCGCGCGCCTGTGCGCGGTGGTCGCCCAGCGGGAAGACATCCCCGCCGGGCTCACCGCGCGCGAGATGGTGCTGCTGGGGCGCTATCCCTGGCTGCCCTGGCTCGGCACATACGGCCGGAAGGATCACGACGCGGCTCACGCCGCCCTGCGCGCCGTGGACGCCCTTGCCCTTGCCGGGCGGGAACTCTCCTCCCTCTCCGGCGGAGAGCGCCAGCGCGTGCTGCTGGCCCGCGCCCTGGCCCAGGAAAGCCCTGTCCTCCTGCTGGACGAGCCCACGGCAAATCTCGACCCGGCGCGCATGACGGAGCTGCTTGACCTGCTGGAAAGCCGCCGCGCATCGGGAAGCCTGATAATCATGGCCCTGCACGACTGCAATCTGGCGGCGCTCTATGCCACGCGGCTGGTGGGCGTCAGGGAGGGCCGCGTGCTTTTTGACGGCCCCGTGGCGGAGATGTTTACCGAATCCCGCCTGAGCGCCCTGTACGACGCGCCGCTCCGCGTTATCCCGCATCCCGCTTTCCCCGTGCCGCAGGCGCTGCACGGGAAAGCCGCCCTTTCGCTGTCGTTGAAAAAATAAGCGCATGGCCATGAAAAATTTTCTGCTCTTTTTTCTCTGCCTCCTGCCGCTTCCCGCCCACGCCCTTACAATAAGGGATGACCTTGGCCGCGCGGCGACGCTGGATGGGCCGGCACAACGCGTCATAGCCCTGTACGGGGCGTTCAGCGAACTTATCCTGGCTCTGGAGGCCGGACATTGCCTCGCGGCCCGCACGGCGGCGGACGGCGATTTGCCGGAACTGGAGGCCCTGCCGGTCATCGGCACGCACATGCGGCCCAACCCGGAACTCATTGTCGCCCTGCGGCCGGACATGGTCCTGCAGCTTGCCGGCCGGCAGGAAGCGCAGATACAAACGGAAGCCCTGCGCGCCCTTGGTCTGAATGTCCTGACATTCACCCTGGAGTCGTTTGAGGACATTTTCCGCGTCACCGAAAAACTGGGCCTGCTGCTTGACCGCCGCCCACAGGCCGGCGAACGCGTCCGGGACTGGAAAGCCCGCCTCGCGGCCCTGGGGAAATGCCGCCGCGGACGCGCGCCTGTGCGCGTTTTTTACGAAGTGCGCTACCCCAACCTGCTCGCCGCCGGCGGCAAGGGCATTGTGCAGGAAATCATCGCCGCGGCGGGGGGAGAAAATGTGGTGCGGGAGCCGAAAAAACTGGTGCGCTACAGCGAGGAGGCGCTGATTCAGGCCGGACCCGAAGTATACATCATACAGCAGGGCCCCATGAATCCCGCCGCGCCGCCGCCGCGCCTGCGCCCGCACTACAGGGATCTCGCGGCAGTGCGCGCGGGATGCGTGCTGTATGTGGACGAAAAACGTTTTGCCCGTCCGGGGCCGCGCGCCGTCGCCGCAGCCGAGGAACTTGCCCGGCGGTTGCGGCTTGTCGCGGACGGCCTTGCCCCGCATCCTCCCTCAACAGAGTGAGCGGCGTACATAACCTGCTGAAAAACATATTAAAAAACCATGAACCGCCTCACCGTCACGCCAGGAACGCTGTATGCCGTGGGGGTTGGCCCCGGCGCGCCGGATCTGGTCACTCTCAGGGCGGCGCATATCCTCGGCGGCGTGGACGCGGTGCTCGCCGCGTCCTCGTCCGGCAACGACTACTCCAGCGCTCTCAACATCGCTCTGCCGCACCTGCGGGCTGACGCGGAAATAGTCCGCCTCAATTTCCCCATGACGCGGCGGCGGGGCATCCTGCGCAAAGCCTGGACGCAAGCCGCAAATCAGGCGCTTGCCGTGCTGCGAACCGGCAAGAGCGCGGCTTTTCTGACAATCGGCGACCCGCTTGTTTACAGCACCTTCGGATATCTGCTGCGTGAAGTCAGAAAAAAAGCGCCGGAACAGCCTGTGGAGATAGTGCCCGGCATCACCTCCTTTCAGGCGGCAGCCGCGCGCGCGGAATTCATCCTCTGCGAAGGGGACGAAACCCTTCGCCTGCTGCCCGGCATCAACGATGCCGAAGAGCTGGAGCGAGAACTGCGCGGGGCGGACACGGCGGTCATTTTAAAGGTCTACCGCAATATCGCCGGCATAGGCAGGGCCCTGCGCGATGCGGGGCGCGACAGCGGCTGCCTGCTGGCGAGCCGCGTGGAGCAATCCGGGGAATGCATCAGCAAGGGACTCCCCCCCGCCGGCGAAACCCCTCCGTACATGTCACTGATACTCAGTGCGGGGCGAGCCGAAAAAAATCCGGGGCAAGCCGCTCCGCGCAAGGCAAAATTGACCTCAAATCCAGCTTGACCGATTTGCGCTCCTGACTTATGTATTTCTTTTTATAGCATGACCGTAACGGCGTGGGAAAGACCGCGTGCGGCATGAGAGGGACGCCCGGGAAACAGGGCGCTGAAAAAACGTATTGCGCGCATTGCGGCGCGTTGACATGCCTTTTGTCAATCCGGAACGCGCAATCAAACACGACTGGGACAGGACACCGGCAATATTATGAACTGGGACTGGGACAAACTGCAGGAAAAGCGACAAAGGCAGCAGGGGGCGAAACCCCAGCCGAAAATTCCCCCAAAGGACGACAAGGACAACGACGACGGGGAAGAGCAGGCGGAACCGGGCGCAAAGCGCACCATATTTTCCACGGGCAGAGGCGGCGGAGGCAACCCGTTTCAGAATTTGCCCCCCCGTTTTCGCATGCCCGGGCGTTCCTTCTTGTTCATCATTCCCGTCGTCGTTCTGCTGTGGCTCCTGTCCGGCATCTACATTGTCAACCCGGACGAACAGGGCGTCGTTCTGCGTTTCGGCCGGTACGACAGAACGGAAGGCCCAGGCCCCCACTACGCCTGGCCGGTGCCCGTCGAGTCCGTATACAAGCCGCAGGTCACCCAGGTGTTGCGCAGCGAAGTCGGCTTCCGCTCCGTGGGGCAGGCCGCCACCTTCCAGCAGGGACAGTTGCGCACCGTTCCCGAGGAGGCTTCCACGCTCACCGGGGACGAAAATATCGTCAATGTGCAGTTCAGCGTGCAGTACAAGATAAGCGAGCCGGTAGCCTATCTTTTCAATGTGAGCGCGCCGACGGCTCTTGTGCGCAACGCGGCCGAGGCGGCCATGCGGGAGGTCATCGGCAACAGCCAGATTGACGCGGCCATCACCGACGGCAAACTGAAAATCCAGAGCGAGGCCACGCAGCTGCTGCAGACAATCCTCAACCGCTATGGCTCCGGCATTCAGGTGCTTGCCGTGCAGTTGCAGGACGTGCACCCCCCGCAGGAGGTCATTGACGCCTTCAAGGACGTGGCCAGCGCCCGCGAGGACAAAAGCCGCATCATCAACGAAGCCGAGGCCTACCGCAACGAACTTCTGCCCAAGGCGCGCGGGCAGGCCGCCGCCGCCCGCAACGAAGCCCTGGCGTACAGCACCACGCGCACGCAGAACGCCAGAGGCGAGGCCGACCGTTTTGGCGCGCTGCGAGTGGAATACGAAAAAGCCGCCGACGTGACGAAAAAGCGGCTGTATTATGAAGCAATGGAAGAAGTGCTCTCACTTTCGCAGGAGAAAGTGCTTTTGGACAGCGCTGTGGCGAAACAGGCGCTGCCCCTCCTGTCCCTGCCCGGCATGAATGCCCCGTCAGCCGGGAAAGGCAAACAGGCGGACAACTAAATTCAAGGCGTGACTATGACAAAGACAAAAAATTTCTTTGCCCCTTTTGTCGGTATGTTGATTTTGGCATTTCTGGCATTTCAGAGCTTCTTCACCGTACACCAGACCCAAAAAGCCATTGTGCTGCAACTGGGCGAGCCGCTCCCCCGCATCTATGAACCCGGACTGCATTTCAAACTTCCCTTCATCCAGAACGTAATCCTTTTCGACGCCCGCGTGCTGGACTATGAGGCGCGTTCGCGCGAAGCCTTCACCGTGGACAAGAAGGCCATCGTTCTGGACAATTACGCCCGCTGGCGCATCATTGACCCCCTGCAGTTCTACCGCACCATGCGCACCATCCCCGGAGCGCAGGCCAGGCTTGACGACGTGGTTTATTCCCAGTTGAGGGCTCTCGTGGGCGCCTATACCCTCACGGAAGTGGTTTCCGCCCATCGCGCGGACATCATGAAGGAAGTGACCAACAAGGTTTCGGAACTCATGAAAAATTTCGGCGTTGAGGTGCTTGACGTGCGCATCAAGCGCACTGATCTTCCGCCGGAGAACCAGCGCGCCATCTTCGGACGCATGCGGGCGGAACGCGAACGCCAGGCGAAACAATACCGATCCGAAGGGGAAGAGGAATCCACGCGCATCCGCTCCGACGCCGACCGCCAGCGCGCCGTCATCCTGGCCGAAGCAGCCCGCGACGCGCAGGTCGAGCGCGGCCGGGGCGACGCCAGTGCCGCCTCCATCTATGCTGACGCCTATAACAAGTCGCCGGACTTTTACGCCTATGTGCGCTGGCTTGAAACAATGCGCAAATCCTTCAGGGAAAACAGCAAAATTGTGCTCTCCAATGAAACTCCGCTTCTGGAACAGCAGTAAAACCGTTCGGCGGGCAGGACAACTATCCGGTTTTCATACAAACGCGCGCTCAAACGGAGAAAGAGATGGAATTCAGCTTCTTTGAAATAGTCGCCCAATCCGGACTGATTGCCAAAGTGGTGCTGGCGATTCTGGGCTTCATGTCCGTCATCAGCTGGGGCCTGATGATCCAGAAAGCCATCATGCTCAGTTCCGCCGACAGCAAGGCCCGCGACGGCACGGAGCGCTTCGGCAAGGCCGCCAATCTGCGGGAGGCGGTACAGCTTCTGGGTTCCGACCCGTCGTCGCCGCTGTACTATATAGCCCATCAGGGAGTGCAGGAATTCAACCGTTCCAAGGAACTCGGCAATTCCAGCGAGGTGGTGGTGGACAATGTGCGCCGCGCCCTGCGCCAGGGCGTGGGCAGCGAACTCGCGCGCCTGCAGAGTTCCCTCTCCCTTTTGGCCACAACCGCCAACACCGCCCCCTTTATAGGCCTGTTCGGCACGGTTTGGGGCATCATGCAATCCTTCCATTCCATCGGCATGCTCAAATCAGCCTCTCTGGCCACTGTGGCTCCGGGGATTTCCGAAGCCCTGATCGCCACATCCGTCGGCCTTGCCGTCGCCGTGCCCGCGACCATAGGCTTCAACATTTTCATGGGACGTCTCTCCCAGGTGGACACGCTCCTTGTCAATTTTGCCAGCGCATTCCTGAACCGCGTTCAACGCGAACTCAACGCCCACCGCCCTGTAAGCCGCGCGAGCAGCATGGAGGCATAGCGTATGGGCTCCTCCCTGGGAAACGGGAACAAATTTGTTTCGGAAATCAACGTCACGCCTTTTGTGGACGTGATGCTGGTGCTTCTGATCATTTTCATGGTGGCGACTCCCATGATGAGCCAGGGCTTGGACGTGGATTTGCCCCAGACAAAACAGGTGGCGGCGCTGGCCACGGAAAGCGACAACATGATGCTCACCGTGCGGCGTGACGGCAAAATTTTCCTGGACGAATACCCCATAGACAATATTGAAGATCTGGAAGGTTATCTCACAACGCTCGTCAAGCAGAAAAACAAGACGCTCCTCTTGCAGGCGGACAAAAGCGTGCCTTACGGCCTCGTGGTGGAGGTGATGGGGCACATCAAAGGCGCGGGCATTGAAAAACTCGGCGTCGTGGCGGACAAACCCGAAAGCGGAAATCCCCAGGCCACTCCCAAGCCGAAGTAGGTTTGCATGCGCCTGGCCTCTTACGTACTTTCTTCCTGCCTGCATGCGGCAATCCTGCTGCTTGTCTTCTTCTGGCCGGGAAGGCCGCCCATACGCCTGGACGCCCCGCCGGTCATGATAAGCCTTGTGGAGGGCGACGCCGGCGGCAACAGAACTCCTTCCCCCATACTCGGCCATGTGGGCGAGACGGGCGAAGGCCCCAAAGCCCCGACAGCCCCGGCCCAAAAAGCGGACGTCGCGAGCCCGGAACGGATGCCGGCCAAAGAACCCGCGCCTGTGTCCTCCCCCCTCAGGGAAGATGTGACGCCAGCGAAAAAACCGGAAGTCAGGCCGGATCCCAAACCTGAACCGAAGCCGGAGCCGAAGCCTGAACCGGAGTCGGAGCCAAAACCGGAGCCGAAGCCCGAACCCCGAAAAACCGAACCGCCCAAGAACGAACAGCCCAGAAAACCTCCCGAAGACCCCGTAAAAGCTGCCTTGGAGCAAGCACGACGCAGGGCGGGCTCACGGGCGGAATCCGGCGACCGCGGCAGCGCGGTTGAGCAGGCCCTCGCCCAGGCGCGACGCAACGCCTCCGGCAACCGCGGCGGCGGCGGCGGCGAAGGGGAGGGTCCGGGCGGCGGCGGCCTTGGGGATGTATATATGGGCCAGGTCATGCTGGCGGTGCGCCCAAACTGGGGTTTTGCCTCGCCGGCCCGCGTCAATTTGAGCTGCGTCATCCGCGTCAATGTGGACATGCAGGGCAGGGTGCTGCTGGCGCAGATATCCCAGGGATCCGGCAACGCGCAGTTCGACGCCTCGGCAGTCAATGCGGTGGTGCGCACCGGGCAATCCGGCCAATTTCCCCCGCCGCCTTCACAGGAGTATGCGAATCTTGACCTGGTGTTTACGCTGGACGAACTTATGGGGAGGTAAGCGACTTTTGAAATCCATGTGCACATGCAATCCAGGGGGGCAGGCATGCCGCTTCTTTTCTTGCTGACTGCGCTGTTTTTCGCCGTGCAGCCGTCATACGGGGCGAGCATGGCGGCTGTCGACGTCAACGAGGGGTATGGCAGCAACATTCTCAACAGGCTCAATGCGGTCTGGGCGCCGCCGAATCTCAAGGGCGATTTCAAGCTCAGGATGAAAATCGCCGTGGACGGCGAAGGAAAAGTCCGCGAATGCGCCATTGTCAGGAGTTCCGGCATGGAGAGCCTGGACGCTTCAGCCTGCGGGGCCGTGCGCCAGATACGCAAGTTTGACACGCCGCCCTACGGCGTCCCCTGCGAAGTTTACGTTTCTTTCTGGACGGGGCTGCCCAAGGGCAATACCAGGGAATCGCCGCCTGATCCCATGCAGGCATTGCGGGCCGAAATGATAGAAAGGGACAGGTTCGAGCGGGCCGTGGGCAAGCAACGGGCCGATGCGGCCGAAGAACGGGCGCGGGAAAAGGCGGAACAGGCGGCAAAGCGCACCGGCAAGCCTTTGCCGGAGGCCCAACCGCCCCCTGCGGACCCGCCGATGCCGCAACGCAGGGATAAAGCGGCGGAGCAGAGGCCTGCCCCCGCCCTGACGGCTGAAGAGCTACGCCTGGAGATGCCGGGTATGGCAGGCAACGCGGCCCCGCAACTCCAGTCCCCCCTGCCCCGGACCGGACAGGGAGCACCCCCGGTTGCGGCTGCCAGTCCGGCGCAGACGACATCCGGGAAAAAAATGGAAAAATATCTGTCAAACATCCACTGGCGCCTGCTTAACGCCATAATCGTTCCGGCGGAAACAAAACCGGGAGTGTACCAGGCCACCGTGCGGCTGCATATCAACGCCGACGGCGGCGTGGCAAACTGCGAGCTTGTAAAGGATACCGGCGATGGATTACTTGACAAATACGTGCTGCGCGGCATACGGCGCGCGGGCGATCTTCCGCCGCCGCCGCCGGCTTTCGGCAATCCTGTTGACCTTACCTTCAAATTGAGGCGCCGTTGACCGGCGCCCGACGACAACAAGGAAAGCGTGCCATGAAAAAACTTCTCCTCCCCGCAGCGCTGTGCCTTTTTTTCAGCGCCGCTGCCGACGCCGCCATGCGCGTGGACATATACAATCCCGGGCAGAACATAGTCAATCTGGCTCTGGCGGCGCCCATCACCGGCCCGCAGAATGCGGCCGCCGGCATGGGTCGGGATCTGCAGCAGCTTGTGGAGCAAAACCTGGGCTTTCTTCCGTTCGTGCGGCTGACCAATCCCAAAACCGTGCTGGGCGGAACAGTGCTTGCCGGCTATGAGCCGCCGAATCTGGACTTCAGGCGCTTCCAGCTCGCGGGAGCGGACGTTCTGGTAACCTGCTACTGGCCCAACGGCGACAGCGGCACCAAAGACGTCCAGTTGCGCGCTTTTGAAACAAATGCCGGCAGCCGCTTCTTCGCCAAGGAGTACTTGCGCGTTTCTTCCAGAGATCTGCCTGAAGTGGCGGACCGCTTTTGCGCCGACCTGCTGGAGGCTCTGACCGGCAGCGGGGCGTTTTTTCGATCCACGTTGGCTTTTGTCAAAAAAACCGGCATATTGAGAGCTGATGTCTGGCTGGTCAAACCCACCGGGCGCGACTTGCGCCAAATCACCAATATGCCCGGGGAGGCGCTTTCTCCGGCATGGTCGCCCGACGGACGCTTTGTGGTCTTTTCCCATATTGATCAGAGGTCCCACGCTCTGGGCGTCTGGGACAGCAGCAGCAAAAAGGTGCAGCGCATACGCTTCCCCGGCAATGTGGTCATAGGCCCGGCTTTCATGCCCGACAACAAGGTGGCCGTGGCCCTCTCCAACGGCAAGTATCCGGTCATATTTCTGCTGAACCATGTTTTCCAGAAGGAGCGGATACTTGAGCAGGGCGATTCCATCAATGTCTCGCCGACCTTTGACAGAGCGGGCGCCAAGATGGCCTTTACCTCCTCGCGTCTGGGCGGACCGCAGATATTCCTCAAGGATCTGGGGACAGGAGTCGTCACCCGCGTGAGCAAAAACGGCACCTACAACACCGAGGCCAATCTTTCCCCGGACGGCACCCTGGTTGTATACAGCCGCATGACGGATTACGGACACCGCATTTTCGTGCAGGACATGGTTACGGGGATGGAACGCCAGATCACCTACGGCCCGGGCAGTGACGAACAGCCTTCATTCTGCGCGGACAGCTATTTTATCGCCTTTGCCTCCACGCGGGGCGGCGGCCGCGGCATCTACCTGACAACCCGCCACGGAGGGGAGCCAAAGCAGGTGCCCACCGGCGGAGGCCAGGCATCGTTCCCGCGCTGGAGCGCGCCGGTGAAATAATTCATTGTGCGTTCATGACTGTGGCGCGTAATCAGATCGGCGCGCTCCGCCGTTGCCGACGTCGCGCATGTGGGCACTGTTTCTGACCATGATCGCCTGTCAGCTGGCCCTTGAGATATTGCAAAATGATTCAGCCCGTTGTCATGTTGATTGTTCAGGGCGCGGAATAATTCCATTTCCAAATAAAATTTTCTATAATTTTCCTCAACCAGGAGGGAGATTATGGCACGTCCCCCGCGAGGGAAAGAGATTCTTTCCAAAGCGCAACAACAACTGACAAAAACGAATGATGCTAGAGCATTTTAACTTTCATTTTATATAAAAAAGGTTTAGACTTGCGACATGAAAACAGCAAGCGCAGAAACCCGTGCTCTCGTCGTCAAGGCATATACTTCCGGCATCGCCACAAGAAAACAATTAGCTGAAATTTTTGGATATCATATCCA
>JAISOT010000041.1 GCA_031275465.1 Desulfovibrio sp. | reverse complement strand
ACGCGTCGTGCCGGCCACGGCGGCCATCATCGGCACCGGCCCCACCGCCACCACCTCGAAAACCGTATTGTCCCGCTCCAGTTTCTCGCGCAGGAGCGTCGTGACAAGGCCCTGGCGGCCGTAACTGCCGTCGTCGGTGGAAATCAGAAGCTCGTCCGCAAAAGAAGCCAGCTCTCTTTCAAAAAGCAGCAAATCCTTGCTCCGGGCTCCTATAACACCCACAACCCGGTTGCCTGCCCGGGCGTGCCCCTTGGCTATATGATGCATGGCGGCAATTCCGGTACCGCCGCCGACGCAGATCACCGTGCCCCCTTTTTCAATATGTGTGGGCCGGCCAAGAGGACCGCAGACGTCGGGAATTTCGTCGCCCGCGGCCATGCTTTCCAGCACCGCCGTACTCTTGCCCAGCACAAGGTAGACAATCACAATTATGCCTTCCTTCGGGTCCGCATCGGCGATGGTCAAGGGAATACGCTCCCCCTTCCCGTGCGCGCGCAGGATGACGAAATGCCCCGGTTGAGCCTTGGCGGCTATCTTGGGAGCATGAAGGACAAGCTTGCTGGTTTTGCCCGGTATCAGGCTTTCCTTAAAGAGAATGGGGGTAGCCATGCACTCTCCCGTCACTGTTTTTTTGCGTCTCCGTTCCTGTCCGGCGTTGCGTCGTCATCGCCGGAATCCTTCTTTTCTCCGGGTTTTGCCGTTTCCCTGGTTAACGGCTTGAATTCAATTTTCTGCTTGTTCACTTCCGCAATAACGGCTGTGGTGACATCCAGCGCCGGAGAAAACGCGGCCACCACCTCCGCGTTCAGAATAAGCTCATAACCGTTCTGCTCACGATAGGCATTCATGACGCGCTGGATGGCGTCATAAAGCAGGGTGACTACGTTCTGCTGTTCGGCCTGCATGCGCTGTTGGGAGGTCATGTATACGCTTTGCAGTTCTTTCTGGGCATCTTCGTCCTGAGGATTTTTTTCCAGACGAGCTTCAATTGCCTGGATTTTTTCCTGCATGCCGGCATGCAGGTCCTCCAGAAACTTTACGCCGGTCCTGGCCGGTTCGGAGTCGCGCATTATACGCTGCATGTCCACAACAGCCAGTTTTGGCGCAGAGCCGAAAAAGCCTGTCAGGACAGGAAGCAAAAGAATCAACGCCAACAAAACAGAGCCGCAATAACGCTTTTGCATGATAAAAACACTCCTCTCAAAAAATAAAGCGACGGCCTGCGGGACGTCGTGATTGATCTGACATTAGCTGATTGTTTTGCGTCTTACAACAGCTTTTTATTCTGCGCTGAAGCCCGTTCGGCAAACCGGCCACAGTAAATCCATATCAATAATTCATGCCCTTTCGGCAGAAACTGAAAATACAGATTTCAGCCGGTTACGATTCAGGGCTGGCCCAGCTCCGCAAAAATTTCCTTCACTCTCCTCACCTTGGCCACATAGAAGCGTGTTTCCCGCAAAGGCAAACGCTCGGTCAAATCTTCATACAGCTCTTCAGCGCTCATGGCGTTGATATTTTCTATCGCCTCCTCGCTGTTTTTGCCGAAAAGGCGCAAAAAGCGGTTCGGCCCCATATTGTAGGCGGCCACGACACAGTATTCACGCGACATCAGATCGCGCACGCCGCTGAAATATCTGTTCAGCAAAATATGCAGATAAGCCGTGCCGTAACGAATGTTGGTTTCCGGCACACGCAGATCGTCATAGCCCACATCGCCGGGATGGCCGTACAGAAAACGGTGCACCTCGTCGCTGGCGGTGCTCGGCAAAAGCTGCATAAGGCCCATGGCGGACTTGCCGCTGACAAGGGTGGGCGAAAAATCACTTTCGCTGTATATGATGGCGTAAACGAGATCCATATTCAACCGATAGCGTCGGGCAAAATTCTCCACCAACCCCTGGTAGCGTTTCGCTTTGGCGTGAAGAATCCCGTCTCCCTCCGGACTCCCGTCCCAAGATGGGAGAAAATTTCTGTCCGGGGCCGGCCGGCGAAAGGGCATGTATCCCAAAAGATTCTCCGCAGCGAACCAGCGGACAGGACGACCGGAAACATCCAAAACATCGCCGTACGCGGAGGGTTGGATCGCCGCCAGCGAAGACGGGGATACGCCGTCAAGGACAAGCAGCGGCGCGTAGCAGTTTGGGGATTCATCCAATATTATGCCGCTCCTGCCCGTATTCAGCCGGATGCCGTCTTTTTCAAAGGAAACGATGTGCCGCTCCGGCTGGGGACTCACGACACCTTTTTTGTAGTATGCCGTCAACACAGGTTCGCGTACGGCCCATACGCGGATGCCGTCGCCCATGGCAAAAATGGGAGCGGGCATATCCGCATGTTCGGGCCTCGCCACCTGAAGGCTCGCCTTACGGCGCACATGGATTCCGTCATTCTGAGGCACAAAGCCGGCGAGCATGCCCGCCAGAGCAAACATGCTTGTCAGGCCTGAAAAAATAATCAAAAAAGAAATACAACGCGTCATTGTGTTCACTCGTTAAAACATGGTTCTGTTTCTTTTAATGCTCATGCAAGTAACTTGCCATTATGTAAAAATGACTAAAAAGTATCATTTTCACTATGTTAGAACTTTTTCACCCCAACGTCAAAAAAATGAATTTCTCTCAAAAGGATTTTTATTGACCTGAGCTTCATCTCCTGCTATCCTATAGAAAATATTATAAATTTTCTCATGTACGTTCATGATGTTGCCCGCATTGCCCATAGGCCGTCATCACCCCTGGCTGGCCCCCCTAGCCGGATTCAGCGACCTCCCCTTCCGCCTGCTCTGCCGGGAATACGGAGCGGCGGTCTGCGTCACGGAAATGGTAAGCGCCAAGGGGCTTGTTCACGCGAGCCCCGGCACAGCGGGTCTGCTCGCCACAGCACCGGGGGACCAGCCCCTCGTGGTGCAGCTTTTCGGCGCGGAGGCGCCTGTTTTGGCCAAAGCCGTCAACATGCTGCAGGACAGGGGATTTGTCTGGTTTGATCTGAACATGGGCTGCTCAGTGCGAAAAGTGCTTCGCCAGGGCGCCGGCGCGGCCATGCTGGACAACATCCCCAACGCCCTGAAGACGGCACGCGCCATGATCGGCACAGCGGGATCAGGCATGGTGGGCTTCAAACTGCGGCTCTGCCCTGACGAGGCCCGCGCTCCGTTCTCAAGGCTCAAGGATTTTGCTTTGCGCCTTCAGGATATGGGCGCCGGCCGGCTTGCTCTGCATCCGCGTACCGCCGGACAGGGCTTTGGAGGGCGCGCCGACCGGGACGCGCTCAAGGCGCTGGCCGAATGCCTGACCATTCCTTTGATGGCAAGCGGCGACCTGATGAGCGCCCAGGACGGCATACGCTGTCTTGATGAAACCGGCGCAGACGGCCTTATGTACGCGCGTGGGGCCTTGCGCAATCCGGCTGTTTTCGCCGCGCATCTCCGGTTGTGCCGGAAGGAGGAGCTTACGCCGCAAAATGTCGACTTCCTGCGCGCCGTGATTTCGCGCCACATTGCCCTGGCGCGCGATCTGACGCAGGGGAATGCATATCTCTGGAAAATGCGCGCCATACTCCCCCGCTATGTGCGCGGGCTGCCCGGCGCGCGTGCGCTGCGTAACAGGCTTTGCCAGAGTGACGATTGGCATGATATTGAAAAAGCTCTGGACTTTTTCTGGCGCACGGCCGAAAATGCTATATGATGGACTTTGTATGAATGTCATCCGAGCCAAGACCGCCGGCTTTTGCATGGGCGTTTCTCTTGCCCTGCAAAAGCTGGACTCCATTCTGCACCAGAAAAGCCGCATATGTACTTTGGGACCCATCATCCATAACCCTCAAGTCCTCGCGACTTATGAGAAACATGGGGTATTTTGCGTGCAGAACCCCTCGGAACTCAAAAAAGGCGATCACGTGGTTATACGCGCCCACGGTATTCCCCGTCAGGAGGAGGCGCAGGCGCGCGCCAGCGGCGCCACCGTGGTGGACGCCACATGCCCGAGAGTGAAGAAAGCGCAGATATCCATTGCCCGGGCTACCCGCCACGACGCAATGTTACTTTTATTCGGCGAGGCGGAACACCCGGAAGTGCGCGGACTTATTTCCTATGCCCGCGGACAGGCGCTTGTTTTCAGCAACCGGGCGGAATTGGAAACGTTTGGCCTTGCGGAAAATCAGTCCTATGTGCTGGCTTCGCAAACCACACAGGACAGGGAGACCTTTCTTCATCTGGAACGGATGTTGCGTGAACGCCTTCTGAAGCTGACTGTGCTTTCCACCATCTGCGACGCCACGCGCAGCCGCCAAAAAGAAGCGCACGACATCGCCGCCATGGTTGATGTCATGGTTGTCGTGGGTGGCAGGCAGAGCGGCAACACCAGAAGGTTGGCCGATGTGGCGGCGTTGAGCGGTATTGAAACCATTCTTGTGGAGAGCGCGGATGAACTGGACAAAAAAAACTTTTTGGAAAAAACGCGCGCAGGCCTAACGGCCGGCGCATCTACACCGAAAAGTCTTATTGACGCGGCAGAAATCTGGCTGGCGTCGCTGTAGATCTGTATCAGGGGGCTATATGGCTCAGACCAATATTTTGCTGGAAGCCGGCACCAACGAATTGGAAGTTGTGGAATTTTTTCTGGATGAAATCTCCACTTCCGCTGATGCGGCCGTCAACACAAAAGGGCGTTCCGGCGAGGATGCCGTATATCGGGGCTATTACGGCGTCAATGTGGCCAAGGTGCTGGAAATCATACGTATGCCCAAAGTGACGGAATTGCCGGAGGTGCAGCATCCGAGCGTGCTAGGCGCTTTCAATCTCCGCTCGCGGATTATCCCGCTTGTGGATCTGGCCATGTGGCTTGAGAAAAAACACGCCGGAGAGAAGGACCAGGCAAAAACCATTGTGACGGAATTCAACAATGTTACAACCGCCTTCATGGTTTCCGGCGTCAACCGCATCCACCGCATCAGTTGGGAAAGCGTGGAGCCGCCGAATCAATACGTGGCCGCCATATCCAGCAATACAGTTATCGGCGTGGTGCAATTGGAAGGGCGTATTGTCTTTTTGCTTGACCTTGAAAAGGTAGTGGCCAATTTGAACCCCAAGCTCGGCCTGCGCCTTGACGATTTGGGCGCAGACTGGGTCAATGCCGGCTACCGCGCTCTTATCGCTGACGATTCCGCGCTGGTACGCGAAATGCAACGCGATCTTCTGGAAAAAGCCGGATTTACAGTCGAGATCGTCTCCAACGGCCGGCTTGCCTGGGAACGGCTGCTGGAGTTCAAGGGGCGTGCGGAAGAAAACAATCGCCCTATCACCGATTTTGTGCATGTGGTTGTTTCCGATATAGAAATGCCGGTTATGGACGGGCTGAATCTGACAAACAGAATCAAGGAGGATCCTGTGCTCAAAAGTTTGCCCGTACTGCTCTTTTCCTCCCTGATCACTGACAAACTTCGCCACAAGGGACAAAGCGTCGGCGCGGATGACCAGATTTCCAAGCCGGAAGTCACTCAGCTCGCCAGGCGGGCGCTTGCGCTCATAAAAGAACGTGAATCTCGTCAGGCAGAGCATCATACGCCCTACGGCAGCCATCCCATGAAGGAATGAGCTGGAAAAGTTGCTGCACGGATAGTCCGAGGCGGCCAAGGGATTTTTGGTACGCGAGGAGCGGATAGATCGTCAGAGCCGTGTAGATGCGGTTTCCGCTTTCCTGATCGCGGTGCCGATGCAGGGACTGCCCATGAAGCCGGCATGCCCCGCAACCCAAAGCTGGACGCGATGCCCAGGGCTGTACGGCTCAACGACGGCCTTTTGTTGTTGCGGCCTGCCGGCAAGTCGTATATGCTGCGCCATGCCCATTGCGATGACCGCATCAGGGCCGCGCATGATGTGACCAGCGTGCGCGATTGTGTTCAATGACAACCGACACCGCTTACAGAAGGAAACGCCATGCCACGAAAATTTCGTCTTGTAACAAGAAGCGATTTTGACGGCCTTGTCTGCGCCGTACTGCTGAAGGAACTGGATATGCTGGCGGACATCAAATTTGTCCATCCCAAGGACATGCAGGACGGCAAAATTGAAATCACGGAGAACGACATTACCACCAATCTTCCCTATGTCGGCGCGGCCCATCTTGTTTTTGACCATCATCTTTCAGAGACGGTGCGCAATGCGGGCGCGCGCCCGGACAACCACGTCATTGATCCCCAAGCCCCGTCCGCGGCCAGGGTTGTTTATGACCATTACGGCGGGGACAAAAGCTTTCCGAAAATTTCCCGGGAGCTGATGCTGGCTGTGGATCAGGCCGATTCGGCCGGCTATTCCAAAGAAGACATCCTCAATCCGAAAGGCTGGACCCTGCTCAACTATATCATGGATCCGCGCACGGGTCTCGGGCGTTTCCGTCAGTTCCGCATCAGCAATTACGATCTGATGATGAAACTGATTGACGCCTGCGGCACGCATTCCATAGAGCAGATTCTTGCCCTGCCGGACATAGAGGAACGCGTTGAGCTGTATTTCGAGCAGCAGCCGAAGGCCATAGAGCAGATCCGGCGTTGCGCCGCGGTTCACGGAAAACTTGTCGTGCTGGATCTGCGCGGCGAAGATCCGATCTGGTGCACAAACCGCTTCACGATCTATGCTCTTTTCCCCCAGTGCAACATCTCCATGCATGTCCTCTGGGGCCTGAAGCAGCAAAATACGGTTTTCGCCATAGGCAAATCCATTCTGGATCGTTCCAGCCCCGTCAATATCGGCGAGGTCACGCTGGCGTACGGCGGCGGCGGGCATCTTGCCGCCGGCACTTGTCAGGTCTCCAACGAACAGGCGAAAAAAACGCTGGCCGAGCTGACAACCAGGCTCGGCACATAAATTCCCGGCCCGCCCCTCCGGAGGTCTTTTTCATGTCCCGATCCGTCCTGTATGCGTGGCTGATGTTTTTTCTCACCCTGGCCGCTCTGGCGAAAGCACAGCCTGCCCTTGCCGCTGAGGAACGTCTGACGCGCCTGCCCAACGGGCTTGCGGTATATCTTGTCAGGGACGCGCGTTTTCCCCTGGTCTGCACCCGCCTTTACGTGAACACCGGTTCCGCCAAGGAAACGGCGGAGCAGGCCGGCATCAGCCATCTTCTGGAACACATGGTTTTCAAGGGAACCGACCATCGCCCCAAAGGGCAGGCCGCCCGCGACGTCGAGGAATTGGGGGGTTATATCAACGCCACGACCGGCTTTGACAAAACGACGTATATCACGGATATGCCCGCGGCGCATTGGCGCACCGGCATGGACGTCGTAAAGGACATGGCTTTTCAGGCGACGCTTGACCCGGAGGAACTGGAGAAGGAAAAAGAGGTCGTCATTTCCGAAATGGAAATCGGAGAAGACTCCCCCGCGCGCAGACTTTTTGAAGACCTTCAGACGGCCGGCCTGCGCAGCACAGCCTATGGCCGTCCCATTATCGGTTTCAGGGACAGCGTCAGAGCCGTCACGGCGCAAGACCTCAGAGCGTACATAACACGTTGGTATCAGCCGCAAAACATGATGCTGCTGGTGGCCGGGGACATTGACCTGGATGCGGTTCTGGCGCACGCGGAAAAACTGTTCGGGGGGATGGAAAACAACGCCGCCCTGTCCGCGCCCCAAGAGACAAATCCCGCGGATGCCGCGGGAGGTCCGCGTATCGCCATAACCAAAGGATCCTGGAAAAAAGCGTACATGGGCCTCGCTTTTCCCGTGCCCGGACTGCGCGATCTGCGTTCCGTCGACCTTGACGTGCTTGCCCATCTGCTCGGCGGAGACGAGACTTCACGGTTTTACCGTAAATATAAATATGAAAAACAACTGGTTGACAGCATCTCCGTACACAACATGAGCCTTGAGCGCGCGGGGCTTCTGACCATCACCGCGCGTCTGGATGTGGAAAAAATCGCGCCCTTCTGGGCCGAGATCACGAAAGATCTGGCCGCTCTCAAGGCGGCGGCTTTTGACCGCGAGGACATCACCCGCGCCGCCTTCAATCTGGAAGACGATATGGACAGAGCCGCGGAAACACTGAGCGGCCTCGCCTCATGGCGCGGAACAGTCCGTTTTGTTCTGGGCGGAGAACAGGCCGAGCGCAATATGCGCTTTGCCCTGCGGACTGCGGACGCAAGCCGCCTGCGGCGCGCCGTCGACGACTGGATCAGGCCCGAGCGGGCGCGCCTGCGCATACTGGTTCCCCGGGATGCGGAACTGCCCGACATGGGTGAGATACTGGACAAAAACTGGCCTGCCCCGGAAGCCGCCCCCGCCCGCAAGGCCGAACAGCCGCGGACGGGAAAAGGCGAGAGGCTGGTTCTGGACAACGGGCGCGCCGTCATCCTTATTCCGGACGCCACAGTGCCCTATGTTTCCCTCAACCTGACAATGCCGGGCGGCAACGCCCTGATACGCGCGCGCGACCAGGGTCTTGCCGAACTGACGGCGCGTACGCTCACGGACGGATGCGCCGATTTCGACGCGCTGAACTTCAACCGCTTTTTTTCGCAGCGTGCCGCCTCCGTGAACGCCAAAGCAGGCTTGCAGACGTTCAGCCTGTCAATGACCGGGCCATCGCGCTTTCAGGCCGACTATTTTGCCATGCTGGAGAACATGCTGAACAGACCGCGCTTTGAGGAAGCGGAAATCCGCCGCGAGGCGAACACGATGAAATCCGCCATCCGCCAGCGCGAAGACACGCCGTTGCCCTATCTTTTCGCGAAGCTGAACCCGTTTCTTTTTTCCGGAAACCACGTTTATGGCTTTGACGGCCTGGGCACGCCGCAAAACCTGGACCGCTTCACCGGCGAGGATATCCGCGCCTTCTGGAAGGGTCAGATATCACAGCCGTGGGTACTTTCCATTGCCGGAGATTTTGACGGAAGCGCCGTCCTTGCAATGGTCAAAAATCTGCCCTCGGCCGAAAAATCCACATTTTCCGTACCAGCGCCGTCCTGGGGCAAGGAACGCAATCTCGCCCTCAATCTGCCGGGCCGCAATCAGGCGCATTTACTCCGGTTATTCAAGGCCGTCCCGCTGAAACATCGCGATGCGCCCGCCCTGATGCTTCTGCAGACCATCCTGTCCGGCCAGAGCGGCCTTTTGTTTTCCACGCTGAGAGATGAGCAGAGCCTTGGCTATTCCGTCACCGCCTTTTACCGCGCCATGCCGGAGGCCGGTTTTTTGGCTTTTTACATCGGCACCACCCCGGACAAGATCGGGCAAGCCGGACAGGGCTTTGCCAAGACGGTGGAAGATCTGCGGACAAAACCCCTGCCGGAAAAATTGCTCAAGGCCGCCGGAAACCGGCTTCTGGGAGATTATTACAGAGAACGCCAAAGCCTTGCCTCGCGCGCTGGAGAGGCCGCGACGGACGCTGTTCTGAATTACCCGGCGGACTTTCACAGAGAACTGATAGCGCGGGCTGCCGCGCTGACCCCCGCCGATATCCAGGATACGGCAAAGCGGTATTTGACGGCGGATGATGCGTATGAGGCGCGGCTGCTTCCGTAAATGGGCCTTGAGCGCCGTCCCGCATCCCGCAATCTGTAACACGCTATTGCGGTATGCCGGACGGCCTTATTGCATATCGACAACAGCCTATGCCTTCTTGCTTTTTATTCTTCGTGATACCCGTTGATCATTCCCTTGAACAGGCTGCCGATTTTTTTGCCTGTGGTAGCAAGATATACATGCACCATCAGAAACAAACCATACAGCACGGCCAAGCTGTAATGAATCATGGCCAGACAGCCTCTGTCGGGTAGTGTCCAGAATTTCGCACTTTTTGTAGCCGCCATGTGGCTCCGGTTCTATGCCCCTGCCTCTTGTTTCATACTCATATAACGTTGCGTTCCCCACTTTTGGACTGCCATATACCTGAGGCGGGCCGCTACAAGCATCAGAGCGGCATGACCGTCC
>JAISOT010000016.1 GCA_031275465.1 Desulfovibrio sp. | reverse complement strand
TTCAGTTTGCCGGATATGTTTGCCCGACTCGCGTATGTCGCACTCAGAACTCCACCGATGCCGTACAGGCTCTTAAAATTAGCTGAATCTGGTGCGTAATCAGGAAAAAATTTGAGTTTGCGGACAAAAATATTTTTTCTGGTTTCGAGTGCAGTCATTGTCTCTTTTGCGATCCTCACGATGATCGTTTCCAACAAAACCTTTGAAATGGCTGAAAAAGCCGCCTTCAGCCTGACCCAGGAGACGGCTGACAAATACAAAAATGAAATCAAGGCGGAATTGCAGGGGGCCAGGATAACATCAGAAACGCTTTCAACGGTGTTTGAGACGCTGAAGGAGCACGGCCTGACCGACAGAACGATGATGAATGACATTCTGAGAAATACTCTGTCAAAAAAAGAATACATAACCGCGTTTTGCATCGCGTACGATCCAGAAGCCCTTGACGGGAAAGACAAGCAGTTTGCCGGAAAAAAGCCGGAATACGACGATACGGGGAGATACGCCCCTTACTGGAACAAACTTGGCGGCAATATTGCTGTTGAGCCGTTATATGATATTGATATCGCCGATTGGTATATTGTTCCCAAAACAACGCTGCATGAATATATTACCGACCCGTACCCGTACGATGTGCAGGGGCATTCTGTAATGCTGGCCAGTCTGATATTTCCGATTATTCATAAAGACAAATTTATCGGAATCATTTCTTCCGACATTGTTCTCGACAAGCTGCAAGAAATGATTTCAAAAGTAAATCCCCACGGCCAGGAAGGCTATACGGAAATTTTTTCCAACGCGGGCAGCATTGTGGCGCATCCCGACAAAGCCCATCTGGGGAAAGATTTGACGGAAGGATTGGCATACGAAATGCTGACGTCTGATCCTTCCACGATCTCCGGGGCCATAAAATATGTGAATGAGTATCTGGCTGAAAATCCCGTCAATGAGCAGGCTGACAAAACGCAGGTTGAAAAGTACAACGACGGCAAAAAGTTTGTTGACAATTTGAGGGAATATGCGGCAGACCCCGACAAGTCAAAATTGGATTTGTCCCTGCTGACTCCCGATCTGGCCCGGGCAATGCTCAGGGCTGATCCGGCAAGGTTGCGGTACGCGACAGACGCGAAAGCCGCCATCAAGAACGGCGAAGCGTATATTTCCAGCGCCCGGGATTTTTACACCGTTTACATTCCGATTCAGTTCAGCAGCGTGACCAATCCCTGGTCGGTTGCGGTCTGCGTTCCCATGACAAAAATTCTGGACACTGCACGCGGCATCCGGAATTACGTCATCCTGGCGTCAGTCGCCGCAATATGCGTTATCGCTTGCATGCTCTATATCATCGCCAGAAACGTCACGCGGCCGATACTCGTGCTGTCGAATGCCGCCAAAATTCTCGGAGAGGGAAATTTTGACGCAGAAGTGCCGCTGATAAAAAGTAATGACGAAATCGGCGCCCTGTCCGCAACGTTCAAGTTCATGGTCGAAAAGATCAACAGTCTCATCAGGGAAATGCAGAACTATGCGACAGCCCTTGAAGAGAAGAACATATATTTGAACAGGTTGAATGAATTAAAGGACGAATTTCTGGCCAACACATCCCACGAGTTGAGAACGCCGATCAACGGCATCATCGGCATTGTCGAATCCATGATAGACGGCGCCACCGGCCCGCTCACCAACAAGCAGAAATACAACCTCGCTATTGTCGCCAACAGCGGCAAGCGGCTTTCCAACATGATCAATGACATATTGGATTTTACCCGGCTGAAAAACAAGGAAATCGCGCTGCAGATTAAACCTGTCGAACTGAAAACGATAGTTGATACCGTGATCGTTTTGTCAAAGCCCCTGACAAAAGGGAAGGATTTGAAGCTGATCAATGAGATTGACGGTTCACTGCCGGCAATTCGCGCTGACGAAAACAGAATTCAGCAAATATTGTATAACCTGATCGGAAACGCGGTCAAGTTTACCGACAGGGGAACGGTCCGCGTGTCGGCCGCAGTTGCGGGCGACAAGGTGGCGGTTTCTGTGTCGGATACGGGCATCGGCATTCCCGAGGACAAGTTTGACGGAATATTTGAATCATTTGAGCAGGCTGACGGCTCCACGGCCAGAGAATACGGCGGAACGGGGCTGGGCTTGTCCATAACCAAAAAGATTGTTGAATTGCACGGCGGAACGATACGCGTGACCTCAACGATGGGGGAAGGATCAGAATTCACCTTCACCATTCCCGTATCAGGCGAAAAAAATGATGACAGCGCGGCGGCAAGGCCGAAATCAATTATAGACTTTGAAGACTTCTCCGCAACCGACGTAGAGGCGGAAAAGGGCAAGGAGGCGGCGAATGCCGAGGGCTGGTACAGGATACTCGTCGTGGACGACGAACCTGTCAATATCCAGGTCTTGGACAATCTCCTCTCCATACGCGATTATCGTGTGACAAAAGCGTACAATGGCGCGGAAGCTCTTGATTTCATAACGAGCGGAGAAAAATTCGATCTTGTTCTCCTGGATGTCATGATGCCAAAAATATCGGGCTACGAGGTTTGCAGCCGTCTGAGAGAGACGTATTCGCCGTACGATTTGCCCGTTCTGATGCTGACGGCTAAAAACCAGATTCAGGATGTTGTTTTGGGATTGCAGGTCGGCGCGAACGACTATCTCCAGAAGCCGTTTGACAAAGAAGAATTGCTGGCTCGCGTAAAAACGCTTCTTGAACTGAAGAGCGCCGTAACGGCATCCATGGCGGCGACCCAGGCCAAAAACGCTTTCCTGGCCAATATGAGCCATGAGATACGCACGCCGCTGAACGCCGTCATCGGGCTGACCCATCTGCTGCTCAAAACGCCTTTGGACGACAAACAGCGGGATTATACGACAAAAATGGGCCGGGCCGCCTCGACCCTGCTCGGCATCGTCAACGACATTCTCGATTTCTCCAAAGCCGAAGCCGGCAGACTGACGCTGGAGCGCATCCCCCTTGACGTGCGCCGTGTCTTCGCCGACGTTGCGGCGTGCTTTCAGGAGCGGAGTTCCGACTCCGGCATAGCCCTCCGCTTTGACCTGGATCCTTCCATCCCTTCCGCCCTCCTGGGAGATCCGTTGCGGCTGCACCAGATTTTTATCAATTTGGTGGACAACGCCTTCAAATTCACCAAAAAAGGAAGCGTAACGGTCCGCGCGACCGCATCCAACCGCGGCAGCCGTGACGTGACCCTGAACTTCGCCGTGGAAGATACCGGCATCGGCATGAGGCGGGAGCAGGCGGACAGGATTTTCTCCGCCTTCAGTCAGGCGGACAATTCCTTCACCCGCGAATACGGCGGTGCCGGACTCGGCCTGACCATCACCCGTGAAATGGTAAAACTGATGGGCGGAGAGATTGACTTCACCAGCGAAGAGGGCAAGGGCACGATTTTCAGGTTTTCCTGCGTGTTCCCCTTGCCCGAAGAAGGGGAGGGGGCGTCCGACACGCTGGAGGAAGCGGCGGCGGGCGCTGAAGACGGAGACGAAAATGCCGTACTGTCCGGCATGCGCGTTCTGCTGGTGGAAGACAATGAGATCAATGCCTTAATCGCCAGCGAATTGATGAGCGCCGTTGGCATTGTGGTCACCACGGCGGAAAACGGCGAGGAAGCCCTGAAGTGTCTTGCCGAGGCGCCACGAACCGGAGGCGGACCGCCTTTTGACGCAGTGCTGATGGATCTGCAAATGCCGGTCATGGACGGCTACGAGGCCACCAAACACATTCTGGACAACCGGGAATATCAGGGTATGCCTGTCTTCGCCATGACGGCCCACGCCTACAGAGAAGAAAAAGAGCGATCCCTCGCCACGGGCATGAAGGGCCACTTGACCAAACCCATTGACGTGAAACTTCTCTACCGGGTTCTGCGGGAGGTCGCCGCTTCCAGGGCCGGCGCCGCCGCGGCGTAATGTTCGGCGGGTTGCGCCCAGGCCGTGCGCTGCTCCGCCCCAGCGTCGATAAGCTCAAGCAGTTCCGCTGTCCTGTCTTCCAGCAGGGCGCGGTCGGCGCGGCTTTCCACATTCAGGCGCAGAATCGGCTCTGTGTTGGACATGCGCAAACTAAAGCGCCAGTCGCGGAATTCCAGATTGACGCCGTCCAGGCGGTCTTCATGTACGGCTTCCGCCGCGTACCGGTCGCGGACGCGTTGCATCAGTTCTCCGGCGTTCGGCACGCGCCGGTTTATCTCCCCGCTGCAGGGCCAGGCGGCCATGCGCTCCGCCGTCAGCCCGGCAAGGGATTGCCCCGTGCGGGAGAGCAGCGAGGCCACAAGCAGCCAGGGCAGCATGCCTGAATCACAAAAGGCGAAGTCGCGAAAATAGTGGTGAGCGCTCATCTCACCGCCGTAAAGGGCGTTTTCCGCCCGCATTTTCTCCTTGATGAAGGCATGCCCGGTCTTGCCCATAACGGGCACGCCGCCCGCGGCGAGCACAATTTCCCGCGTATTCCAGTACACCCGCGGGTCATGAATGATTTTGGCGCCGGGGCAGTGCAGTAAAAGCTCCTTGGCCAGGATGCCGACACAATAGTAACCTTCAATGAAATTGCCTTCGCCGTCATAAAAAAAGCAGCGGTCGGCGTCGCCGTCAAAGGCGATACCCATATCAGCGCCGGATTCTTTCACGGCCCTGGCCGTTCCTTCACGTTTCTCCGGCAGAAGGGGATTGGGAACACCGTTCGGAAAATGCCCGTCAGCCTCCATCTGGCGGAAAACAAACTCGAAGGGCAGCAGGGGGGCGAGTTCTTCGAGACTGAGGCCCGCGCAGCCGTTGCCGGCATCCGCCAGAATTTTCAGAGGCTTGCGCGCGGGATGGGGGATGCGGCTGTACTCCGCAAGCCATCGCGCATATTCCTTGCGGAAAGAGGGGCGGCGCGCCCGCGGGGGAGTATGCCGCGACGTCTGCGCGGGTGAAGCCGCGTTCAGCAAGCCGCCGACAGCGGCTTGCAGCGCGCCGAGGCCGGAATCCGCGCTCACGGGGATGGCCCCGCCGCGCACCAGCTTGAAACCGTTTTCGTCAGCCGGGTTATGGCTTCCGGTGGTCATGATGCCGCCGTCAAAGCCTTGCCGCGAGGCGGCGTAATATATCTCCTCGGTGCCGCAAAGACCGATATCGGTCACCCGCGCTCCGCCGGCATCAAGTCCTTTTGCCAGCGCGGCGCACAAGGCCGGGCTGCTGAGTCTGGCGTCACGGCCGACGACGACATTGCGCGCGGCAAAATTTTGGGCAAAGGCGTATCCCAGGGCCCGGGCGACCGAAGCATCAAGACTGTCCGGCACGCGGCCGCGTATGTCATAGGCCTTGAAGCAGGACAGCGCTTTTTTCAAAATCTTTCCACCGCGAAGAGATGTTCGGACATATCGGGTCTTCCGCGCCGCAATGCCGCGGCGTTTCAGCGGGAGTCAAAAACTCCGGCCACTTCTTTCATCTGTTCCGCAATATCAATGTGCTGGGGGCAGTGTTCTTCGCATTGCCCGCATTCACAACAATCCGAAGCCGTTCCGTGTTCTTGCGTCAGATTCATGTAGTATGCCATCTGGTTGGGAAGCAGGCCGAATTGTTTCTGGTTGTTGTAAAGGGCGAAATACTGTGGAATAGGTATGCGCCGTGGACAACCGTCAAAGCAATAACCGCACGATGTGCAGGGTATGGCCATGTTGCCGTCAATTATCGCGGCAACTTTGTTTATTGTCTCTCGCTCCTTGTCGCTCAAAGGGACAAAGTCACACATATAGCTCACATTGTCGGCAACCTGCTCAAAATCGCTCATACCGCTCAGCACCATGAAAACACCTTCCAGGGAAGCCGCAAAACGAATGGCCCATGAGACGGCGCTCATGCCGGGACGGGACATCCTGAACAATTTGTCCGCTTCCTGCGGCACGCCGGCAAGGGAACCGCCCTTGACCGGCTCCATGACAATGACGGGTTTTCCGTGTTTTCGCGCCGTTTCATAGCATTTACGGGATTGGATGGCTTCGTTCTCCCAGTCCATGTAGTTGATCTGAAGCTGCACGTATTCCATTTCGGGATGCTCGGTTAAAATTCTGTCAAGCAGTTCAGCCTTGTCATGATAGGAAAAGCCGACATGTCCGGCCCGCCCTTCCTCCCTTATTTTTCGCATAAATTCAAAACCGCCGGATTGCCGGGTGTCCGTATACCTTTTAATGCCGATATTGTGCAAAAGGTAATAATCGAAATATTCAACGCCGCATCGCGCCAGTTGTTCAGTAAAAATTTTTTCGTAATCCGAAGCCGATGTTACAAGCCAGGTGGGCATTTTGTCGGTTATGCTGAACTTGTCTCGCCGGTATCGTTCAACAACCGCTTTTCTCGCCGAAATTTCGCTCATGCCCGCGTGATACACATAAGCCGTATCAAAATATGCGAATCCATACTCCAAATAGTAGTCAACCATCTTGTCCACAATCTTCTGATCAATGCTGCCGTTGTCGCCGCTGTCCGTGAGCGGCAGGCGCATAAGCCCGAAACCAAGCTTTTTCATGTTTCCCTCCCCTCGGCGTTGCAAAAAGGACGGTCCCGGAGCGCGTTGCGCCGTTGAATCGACACAGAACATGCCATTTTTCAATACGCCGCGCAACCCGGTACCGGTTTGCGGCCAAGACAAAATTTTTTGGCGGGAAGATATTGACATTCATTTTCATAATGCGCTAGTTTGCAACACCGGTTTGCGGATTCAGGCAGGAGACAAGGAAACATTTTATTGCAAGAGGTAATGTTATGCCTACAGGAAATTTTTGGAAGTACGGACTTGCCGTGGGAGTCGGCGTTGTTGTCGGCGCCGTTGGCGCTGTTCTGCTCTCCCGCGGTTCCATTGACCTGAGGAAGTCCTGCGCCACGCTCCTGAGCCACGGCATGGACGTCAAGGATCGGGCGGCGGCCATGGTGGAAAACGCCAAGGAAAACATCGACGGTCTGGCGGCGGATGCCAGGAACGAGCAATCACAGCGCAAGGCCAGAGAACAGGCCTCATGAGCAGGCAAAGCCGTCGGCCGCCGTCCGGGACGGCCGCCGTTTCCCCGGCACAGGACCGGCACCTCCTGCTTGAGCGCTACTTCGTGGCGCACGGCATTCCAGGACGCTTGCGTTTGCGTCCGATACTTCATGCCTGCCGGACAGAGGACGCCGAAGAGAAAAATCTGACCGAGCGGCTTTCCCGCGCTTTTCCCGGCGCGGAGTTCGCGTTCTCGCCCCGCACGGGAAGCGTGCTGGTCACTTCTGAAAGCCGCGGCCTGCCCCCCGGACGCGCCGCGAAAAAACAGGGCACGCGCGCGGGGGAGAAGGCGTGCCCCTCCGGGGCGGCGGGCGCCGGGTCCGGGCAGGCGCCGGACTACGATCCCCCGATGGCTTACAACCCGATACCGGGCAGACTGCGCAGCTTTCTGTATCCGCGTTTCGTGGTGTTCCTGATCGCGGCGCTACGATCCGTCCGCTATATCCGCAAGGCCCTGAAATCCCTTTTGCGGGGCAAACTGAACCTGGACGTGCTGGACGGCGCGGCCCTGACTGTCTGTTTTCTGCAGCGGGACTTCAAGCTCCTGTCTTCCATGGTTTTTTTCTTCGCCCTGGGGGAATACCTGACGGAGTGGACACGCAAAAAATCGCGGACGAGCCTTGAGGAAAGTTTGGCACTGCACATTGACCACGTGTGGGTGCGTCGTGAAGGATGCGAAATACGCATCCCCTTCGCGCAGGCATGTGTAGGCGATGAGATTGTCGTGCGCGCGGGCTCGGCCTTGCCGGCGGACGGAACGATTGTCGCCGGCAAGGGGATGATCAATCAGGCATCCCTGACCGGCGAAAGCATGGCCGTTCCCCGCGGCCCCGGCGCGAGCGTTTACGCCGGCACAGTGCTGGAGGCGGGCGAACTCGTCGTCAAGGCGCTGAAAATCGGCGACGGCACGCGCCTGCATTCCATCGTCAGGGCCATTGAGGATTCTGAAAATCTCAAGTCGACGCTGCAGCATCGCTATGAAATGATGGCGGACACCATCGTGCCCTTCAATTTTCTGCTGAGCGCCGCGACATACGCCGTAACCCGCAATTTCAGGCGCGCGGGTTCGGTGCTGCTGGTGGATTACTCCTGCGCCATCCGTCTTGCCGCGCCGCTCGTCATGTCCACGGCCATGCGCGAGGCCGCCAACAACGGACTGCTGATCAAGGGCGGCAAATTTGTGGAGGAAATCGCCCACGCCGACGTGGTGGTTTTTGACAAGACCGGCACGCTGACCATGGCCCGCCCGGCGGTTGTGAACGTCATCCCCTTTGGCGGGAGAGATCGCAGGCTGATTCTGCGTCTGGCCGCGTGCCTTGAGGAACACTTTGTCCATCCTGTGGGCCAGGCCGTGGTGTACGCGGCGGAAAAAGAAAACCTGCAGCACAGGGAAGAGCACACCAAGGTCGAATTCATCGTCGCCCACGGCATCCTCTCGACATGGCAGGGCAAGAAGGTCCGCGTGGGCAGCGGCCATTTCGTGCTGGAACACGTGGCGCGCGAGCGCCGCGAAAACGCCGGAAAAGGCGCTGCCGTGCCGCTTGACGACGAACAGAGGACAGCTATTGAGCGTGAGGCCCAACGGGGCAGGAGCATTCTGTATTTGAGCATTGATGAGGATCTCGCCGGCATTATCCTGATTGAGGACGAACTTCGCAAGGATGCCGCCGCGGCCGTGCAGGCCCTGCGCGACGACGGGATTGCCCGCGTCATCATGCTGACGGGCGATGATGTCAAAACTGCGGCGGGCATCGCGGCGCAGGCGGGCATACAGGAATTCGAGGCCCAGATGCTCCCTGAAGACAAGGCCGCCTATATCCGCCGCCTGAAAGACCAGGGCCACATCGTCGCCATGGTGGGGGACGGCGTGAACGATTCCCTGGCCCTTTCCGCGGCCCATGTAGGCATTGCCATGGCGGAAGGCACCGACGTCGCGCGCGAGGTGGCGGACATTGTGCTGACCAACGGAGATTTGAACGGCCTTCTGCTGGCGCGGAGGATAGCGCGCGAGGCGCTGGCCAGAATACGCAACGGCTTTCACACGTCGCTGTGCTGCAACAGCGTTTTTCTGGCGGGCGGTCTTATGGGCCTGCTGGGGCCGGGGATATCGGCCTTTTTGCACAACGCCCTGACCTCGGCCATCGCCGTGTCCAGCATACGGCCCTTTGCGTCGGCCGCGGCGCATGAGACTGAAGCGGACGCGGACGCGGAAAACAAAACCGGCGCGGTTTCAGTGTAACATTATGAATAAGGGGCATCCGGATGATCGCGAGTTTCTTTGACGGGAGGGTGCGCATTCGCGCGGATGCGCTGAAAAAACCGGAAACCATGGACATGGCGCGAAACCTCGTCCAAGCCAGACCCGGCGTGCTGAAGGTTGAAAGCAATGCCAGAACCGGAAGCTTGCTTGTGCATTACGACCCCGCCGTCATCACGCGGGAAGCGCTGATTGGGGCGGCTACGCTTCTGGAAGCGCAATTTGGAGGCGCGGCGCGCGTCACGCAGACAAGGAGCGCGGGAAGAAAGTTCAGGACAAAAACGGAGATGCTTCTTCTCGCGCTGAGTTATGGCGGCATGCTTGCCGGAGGTCTGCTTGACAGGCGCGTCCATGTCGCTTTCGGCATATTGTTTTCCCTGTTGACCGGCGCGCATGCGTATGCGCGTCTGCGAAAAGGAGCCTGAGCATGAAGCCCTTGGCAAGCGTGACCCCGGGAAAAAATGTTGTCGTCCGCCAGGTGAACGGCAGCGCGGAATTTTGCCAACACCTCGAAACGCTGGGTTTTGTTGCCGGCGGCGACGTGACGGTCATTACGGAAACAGGCGGCAATCTTGTAGTGAACGTAAAGCAGTCCCGTCTGGCAATAAGCCGTGAAACGGCAGGATTTATCCTGGTGGACGACCGCCGCTGAATCATTGCTTCATAATGAGGAGGACCGTATTGTGAACACCTTGAAAACAGTGCCTTGCGGCACCACTGTCCGCGTGAAAAAAATTTACGGCACGGGCGCTCTCAAGCGCCGTATAATGGATATGGGCATTACCAAGAACGTGGAAATTCATGTCCGCAAGCTCGCTCCCCTCGGCGACCCGGTTGAGGTGACGGTGCGGGGCTACGAGCTTTCCTTGCGAAAGGCCGATGCGGCAATGATAGAAGTTGAATAGAAGCTGAACGCGGGCCGCGTGGAAACGCGGGTCAGAGCAACGCCTAAAACAAATTGTGGAGAAAGTGCCATGAGCGTCAGGATCGCGCTTGCGGGAAATCCGAATTGCGGAAAAACAACGGCTTTTAATGCCCTGACGGGCATGAACCAGTATGTCGGCAACTGGCCGGGCGTAACGGTGGAAAAAAAAGAAGGCGGGTTGAAAAACCACGAAGGCGTGGTCATTGTGGATCTGCCCGGGGTTTACTCGCTCTCGCCCTACTCTCCGGAAGAAATCGTCGCCAGGAGCTATCTGGTCGACGAAAGGCCCGACGTCATCCTCAACATCATTGACGGCACAAACCTTGAGCGCAATCTCTATCTGACCACGCAGCTTATCGAGCTGGATATCCCGGTTGTGCTGGCCGTCAACATGATGGATGCGGTCAGAAAAAAGGGCGACGCCATAGACGTTGACGCCCTTGCCCGAACGCTCGGCTGCAAGGTCGTGGAGATGTCGGCCATGACCGGCGAAGGCGTGACGGAGGCCGCGGAGCTTGCCCTCGGCATGGCCGGGGGGGAAAAGCCCGGATTCATGTGCCGCTTCTCCGGCAGCGTCGAACACGCCCTCGCGCACATTGAGGAAGCGGCGTTGCGCGACCTGCCGGAATCCCGGCGGCGCTGGCTTGCCGTCAAGCTGTTTGAGCGGGACGGGAACATTGCGGAGAAGCTGCATATCGGCAGGGATATTCTGGATCGCATTGAGGCCGACATCCAGAGGTGCGAGGAAGAGCTGGATGAAGACAGCGAAAGCATCATTACCGCCGAACGCTACGCCTTTATCGACTCCATTATAGGCGACTGCCTCCGGCTCAGCGACGCGGAGGGGTTGAGCATGTCCGACAAAATTGACAAAATCGTCACCAACCGCTGGCTTGCGCTGCCGATTTTCGCGGTGGTGATGTTTCTGGTTTATTTCGTCTCCGTCACGACGCTCGGCGGGATTGCGACAGATTGGGCCAATGAGGGCGTTTTTGGAGACGGCTGGCATTTTGCCGGTATCGGCTCATCCGGCTATGAGGAGGCCGTGGAGAAATTTCAGCCCGCCGAAGGCGCTGAAAAACCTGACCCGGCGGCCTTCGGCATATGGATTCCGGGCATTCCCGCCCTGCTCGGCGATGTTCTGGAATCCATCAACTGCGCCGAATGGTTGCAATCCCTTATACTGAAAGGCATCGTCGCGGGCGTCGGGGCCGTGCTCGGCTTTGTGCCGCAGATGTTCATCCTCTTCTTTTTTCTGGCCTTTCTGGAAGCCTGCGGGTACATGGCCCGCGTCGCCTTTATCATGGACCGGGTCTTCCGCAAATTCGGCCTGTCCGGCAAGTCCTTCATACCGCTCCTGATCGGCACGGGCTGCGGCGTTCCGGGGGTTATGGCGTCCAGAACCATTGAGAGCAGCCGCGACCGCAGAATCACCATCATGACCACGACCTTTATTCCGTGCAGCGCCAAGCTCCCCATTATCGCCCTGCTGTCGGGCGCTATCTTTGACGGCGCGTGGTGGGTCGCGCCGAGCGCGTATTTCGTCGGAATCGCCGCCATCATTTCCTCCGGCGTAATCCTGAAGAAAACAAGACTGTTCGCCGGAGATGTCGCGCCCTTTGTCATGGAGCTGCCGGCCTACCACTGGCCGACCGCCGGGGCCATTCTGCGCAGCATGTGGGAGCGCGGCTGGTCCTTTATCAAAAAAGCCGGAACCCTTATTTTGCTGGCCACCATTTTCGTCTGGTCCGCCTCAAATTTCGGATGGGCTGACGGTTCGTTCGGGATGGTGGAGATGTCGGACAGCATACTGGCAAAAGCCGGCGGAGCCTTTGCCTGGATTTTCGCGCCGCTCGGCTGGGGAAGCTGGCAGGCCGCCGTCGCCGCCATTACCGGCCTCATCGCCAAGGAAAACGTTGTGGGCACCTTCGGCATTCTTTTCGGCGTCGCCGAGGTGGCGGAAGACGGTCAGGAAATCTGGGGCGCGCTCGCCAAGTATTTTACGGCTACCGCCGCCTATTCCTTCCTGGTGTTCAATCTTCTGTGCGCTCCCTGCTTCGCCGCGATGGGCGCGATCAAACGGGAAATGAACAGCGCCAGATGGTTCTGGCTGGCCATCGGCTACCAGTGCGGCTTCGCCTACTGCGTCGCCCTGTGCGTTTACCAATTCAGCATGTTGTACCTTACGGGAACGTTCGGCGGCGGGACGGCGGCGGCCGTTGTTCTGCTCGGCGTGTTTCTGTGGATGCTGCTCAGACCGCAGAAGAGCGAGAGCGGCATGCCGTTGCGCGCCGCCCTGGCAGCGTCCCGCGCGTGAACGCGGCAACTTGGGCGGGCGGGCGCTCGCCCGCCGTAAGCGAACTGTTTTAATCGTTACGTGGTGGAAAAGAAAGGAAACAGCCATGTTTGTACTTATCGCGGAACACGGCGGAACGGCGCTCGTGGGCGGGCTGCTGGCCGTGGCGGTGGCGCTGATCGTCAGGCGGATAATGCGGACTCTGAAACAGGGCAAAAATCCCGCATGCGGTTGCGGTTGCGAGGAATGCCGCAAAGATTCCGCCTGACGGCCCAGCGCCAATGCCGCCACAGACGCCGCGGCCTGCGAACGGTCGCGGCGCGGGCCTGAAACAGGCTTTTCCTGTTTCCTCCCTTTGCTTATCGCAAAGATGACCGCCAAAGAGCTCTGACCGCTTTTTCACAGCAATCATAGAAAGTTTCGGAAGGATTTCCCAATCCCGGCATGGCTGCCGGCGGCATTGTCCCGCTGTCCGCGTATTGACCTTGCCGGGTATTGTTTTATCTTTTGTGAGGCTTTGTAACGAGCGGCATGAAATTGTCCACTTGAGGCAGGAGAATGCAATGTCAGTGGAATATAAAGATTACTACAAGCTTTTGGGGGTGGATCGCGGGAGCAGCGCCGAAGATCTTGCCAAGGCCTTCAAGAGGCTTGCCCGGCAATACCACCCGGATCTCCACCCCGGGGACAAAAAATCCGAAGAAAAGTTCAAGGAGATCAACGAGGCTTACGAAGTTCTGAAAGACCCCGAAAAACGCAGGCTGTATGACAAATTGGGGGCGAACTGGCAGCATGGGCAGCAATTTCAGGGAGAGCCGGGCTTTGAGAATGTGCATTTCACGTTTAACGGCAAAAGCTTTGACGGCTCCGGCGGCTTTTCGGATTTTTTTGAAACCCTTTTCGGCGGCGCCGCCCAGGGAGGAGATTCAGGCAGAGGGGCAAGGTTCGGGCCTGACCCTTTCGGCGGTTTTTCCGCCAGGGCGCGGCGCGGGCGCGACGTGGAAGCCGAAATGGCCCTGTGCCTGGAGGATGTGCAGCGCGGCGGCAAGCGCACCTTTACGTTGCGCATGGAAAAGGGTCCCCGTACGCTGGAGGTCAACGTGCCTCCCGGAATCCGCGAAGGCGCGAAGCTGCGCCTGGCGGGACAGGGGGAGCCCGGGACCGACGGCGGCACGCCGGGCGATCTGTTTTTGCGCGTGCGGTATCTGCCCCATCCCAATTTCAGAACCGACGGTGACGATCTGCTGTGCGACTTGCGGCTGACGCCGTGGGAAGCGGTGTTAGGGGCCAAAATCTCCGTGCCCACTCTGGAGGGCAATGTGGAGCTTACCATCCCGCCGGGTTCCAGTTCCGGCCGCAAATTCCGCCTGCGTTCCAGAGGATTGGGCAGCGGCGCAAAGCGCGGCGATCTGCTCGTGAGAGTGATGGTTATTGTGCCGCCGGCGTTGACGGACGAAGAGCGGGAACTCTGGCGGAAGCTGGCGGGCGTGTCGTCGCTTAACCCGCGGGGCTAGCGGCGTATTCTGAAGCATGGAGGTGGGAGCATGGCATCCGCGTTCATATCATACAAGGAATTTGTGGAGATCACCGGCGTTGCGCCGGAGCGACTGCAGGAGATACTGGCGCTGGGCTGGATTGGAACATCCGGCGAAGGGCAGGAATGTTCCTTCTGTGACGCGGACATATACAAAGTGCGCAAGCTGGAGCGTCTTTGCGGCGATCTCGACCTGCCCGTCGTGGGCGGCACGATTATCGTCGATCTGCTGGAGCGCGTTGACACGCTGGAAAGAACGGTTCGCCGTCTGCAGGGTTTGGAAGAATAAAAATTTTGCGCGGGGGTGCACTGATGGATATGGGCAAATTTACGGACAAAGCCCGCGAGGCTGTGGGCGAAGCGCAAACTGTCGCCGCCGGCATGGGGCATCAGGAGACGGATGCCGAGCATCTGGCCCTGGCGCTGGTCAGACAGGAAAACGGCATTGTCCCCAGAATTCTGGAGCATGCGGGTGTGCAGACAAAAGCCTTCGTCGTGGCGCTGGAAACGGCCCTGAACAGGCGTCCGCGCGTCTCCGGCGGCGGAATGGATCCTACCAGAATCACCGTCACGCCGCTCTTGGGCAAGGTATTGGCGGAAGCCCAGAACGAGGCCCGCCGCATGAAAGACGAATACGTCAGTGTGGATCACCTGTTCGCCGCTCTTACCGGCGCGGAGCCGTCTTCGCCCTTGGGGCGGATCTTCAGGGAATACAATGTTACCCGCGCGGGCTTTGTCAAAGCCATGGAAGAACTGCGCGGCGGCGCGCGCGTGACAAGCCCCAATCCCGAAGACACCTTTGAGGCGCTGGCGAAATACTCCCGCGATCTCGTGGAGGCGGCGCGTCAGGGCAAAATGGATCCCGTGATCGGCCGCGAGGCGGAAATACGCCGTGTAATCCGCATTCTGTCGCGGCGCACAAAAAATAATCCCGTACTCATCGGCGAGGCGGGCGTCGGCAAAACAGCCATAGCGGAAGGACTGGCTTTCCGCATCGTCAAGGGAGACGTGCCCGAGGGTCTGAAGGGACGCAGGCTTTTCGCGCTGGACATGGGCGCGCTCATCGCCGGCGCAAAATACCGGGGTGAATTTGAGGAACGCCTCAAGGCCGTGCTGGGCGAAGTTGAAAAGAGCGAAGGTCAGATTGTTCTTTTTATTGACGAGCTGCATACCATTGTGGGCGCGGGCAGAACCGAAGGCTCAATGGATGCGGGCAATCTCCTGAAACCCATGCTGGCCCGCGGCGAACTGCACTGCATCGGCGCGACGACAGTGGACGAATACCGCAAGTATATCGAAAAAGATCCCGCCCTTGAACGGCGCTTTCAGCCGGTCATGGTCGACGAACCCACGCTGGAGGACGCCATTTCCATTCTGCGCGGCCTGAAGGATCGTTTTGAAGTGCACCACGGGGTGCGCATCAGCGATTCGGCCATAGTGGAGGCGGTGACTCTTTCGAACAGGTATATCTCGGACAGGCAGCTGCCCGACAAGGCCATTGACCTCATTGACGAGGCGGCCGCCATGATCCGGACGGAAATCGACTCGCTGCCGGCGGAGTTGGATGAGGCGAACCGCAAGGTCATGCAGCTGGAAATTGAACGCGAGGCCCTGCGCAAAGAAACGGATGACGCCTCGCACGAGCGTCTGGAGCGTCTGGAAAAGGAACTTGCCGAGCTCCGCGACGGCCAGGCGTCCTTGCGCGCCCAGTGGGAACGGGAAAAGAACTCCATAGATTCCGTGCGCGAAATCAAGGAACGGATAGAACAGACGCGGCTGGCCATTGAGCAGGCGGAACAGGCCTATGATCTCACCAGGGCTGCGGAACTCAAATATTCGAAATTGCTTGAACTTGAGAAAGAACTGGCCCGCGCTGCCGGCAGCGCCGGAAAAGAGGGCCCCAGGCTGTTGCGCGAGGAAGTCCGCCCAGATGATGTGGCGGACATTGTAGCCCGCTGGACGGGCATCCCTGTGGCGCGGCTGCTGGAGTCCGAGCGTGAAAAACTGCTCAGGCTCGCCGATGAGCTGCACAAACGGGTCGTCGGCCAGGACGAAGCCGTGAGCGCCGTGGCTGACGCCGTGCTGCGGGCCAGAGCGGGCCTGTCCGACCCGGCGCGGCCCACGGGTTCCTTTATCTTTCTGGGCCCCACGGGCGTCGGCAAGACGGAGCTTTCCAAAGCGCTGGCCTGCGCGCTTTTCGATACGGAAGACAATATGGTGCGTCTGGACATGAGCGAATATATGGAAAAGCATTCCGTCTCGCGTCTTATCGGCGCGCCCCCGGGATATGTGGGCTATGACGAGGGCGGCCAGCTCACCGAGGCCGTGCGCCGCAAGCCGTATTCCGTTGTGTTGTTCGACGAGATTGAAAAAGCGCATCCCGATGTGTTCAACACGCTCCTCCAGATGCTTGATGACGGCAGATTGACCGACAGCCAGGGGCGTACTGTGGATTTTCGCAACTGCATTGTCATCATGACATCCAATATCGGCTCCATGCACCTTCTGGACGGCATAGGCCGGGACGGCAGCCTGCAGGGCGACGCGCGCGCGCAGGTGATGAGCGCCCTGCGCGCCCATTTCCGGCCGGAATTTTTGAACCGGGTGGATGAAACCGTGCTTTTCCTGCCGCTCAGGCGCGAACAGATCAAGCGCATTGTGGATTTGCAGACGGCCCGTCTGCAAGCGCGACTGGATGCCCGCAAGATCAACCTTGCCCTGACCGGCGCCGCGCGCGCCTTCATTGCCGAAGCGGCCTATGATCCCGTGTACGGCGCGCGCCCGCTCAAGCGTTACGTGCAGCAGCATATTGAAACGCCCCTTGCCCGCGAGCTGCTTTCAGGCGGCATACGGGACGGCCGGAATGTGGTCGTGGACGTGAAGGATGACGTGCTTGTCTTTACAATGGAACAGTGAAATGATAATTGCGGGGGAGAAAAGCCCCCGCTTTTGTTTTGCAGAGGAGTTGCCATGCCGAATACAGCGGCGCTTGTTCTTGCGGCCGGCAAGGGAACGCGCATGCATTCCGACAGGCCCAAGGTCTTGCAGACCCTCCTTGGCGAATACATGCTTGCCTATGTCCTTGCCGCATTGCGTCCGCATTTCGGTGAAAATGTCTGGATAGTGGCGGGGCATCAGGCGCATATGCTTGAGGCGGCCTTTCCCGGCGGACGTTTTGTTCTCCAAGCGGAACAGCTCGGCACGGGGCATGCCCTGATGCAGGCGCTCCCCGCGCTTGCCGGCGCGGGGTGCCGGCATGCGCTTGTTGTCAACGGCGATGTGCCCTTGCTGGACGCGGAGATGACGCGGATTTTTCTTGAAAAGGCCGAGGGGGCCGACCTGGCTTTTGCCACTCTCAATTTGGACGACCCCGGTTCTTATGGCCGCGTTGTGCGCGCCGGGGGCAAGGTCAGCGCCATTGTGGAGGCCAGGGACTGCGCCCCGTCAACCCTGAAGCAACATCATGAAGTCAACGCGGGTCTGTACCGGATCAGCCTGCCGCTCGCGGAGGCCCTGTTGCCCCGTATAACCAGGGCCAACAAAAGCGGAGAATACTATATCACTGATCTTGTCGCCCTGGCGGCCTCTGACGGGTACACCGCGCGCGCGGTGGAATGCGGACGGGATGAGAACCTGCTCGGCGTCAATTCTCCGCGGGAGCTTGCCCGAACGGAAGAAACCCTGCGCAGGCGCGTGGTCGCGCGCCTTTTGGATCGCGGCGTGATTCTGCACGCGCCGGATGCGATGCGGATTTCTCCTTTTGCGCGCGTGGAGCCGGGCGCGGAACTGACAGGCCCCTGTGAGATTCTGGGGCGTTCCGAGGTGCAGCGCGGGGCCAGGGTGGCTTCGCATTGCGTTGTCCGCGACAGCGTGATTGAGGAAGGAGCTGAACTGCGTCATTTTTCGCACCTGGAAGGCGCGAGGGTGGGCGCGGGAGCGCTTGTGGGGCCTTTTGCCCGTCTGCGGCCCGGGGCCGTGCTGGAACCGGCCTCACACGTCGGCAACTTTGTGGAGATCAAAAACGCCCGCCTGGGCGAGGGGGCCAAGGCAAATCACCTGACCTATCTGGGTGATGCGGATGTCGGCGCCGGAGCGAATATCGGCGCCGGCACCATTACCTGCAATTATGACGGCCGTCGCAAACACAAAACCAGCGTCGGCGAAAAGGCGTTTATCGGCAGCAACACGGCGCTGGTCGCTCCGGTTGTCATCGGCGCGAACAGCCTTGTCGGAGCGGGCTCCGTGATAACCAGGGACGTGCCCGAAGGAAAAATGTCCATCGCCCGTTCCAAGCAGAAAAATCTGCCGCGAAAAAAAATTTGAGGTTGGCGGATACAGGTTGCCATTATTCAACTGTAATGATATTGGGTGGGTCATGGAAGCTCTTGAAAAACTTGAACAGCGCATACCCGAACTTTTGGCAGGGATTGATCGCCTGAAGGCGGAGAACGTCCGCATTCGTTCGGAAGCTGCCGCGGCAGCGGCCAAAACAACCGAACTGGAAGAGGAAAACCGCCGCTTGCGCACTTCTCTTGGCCAGGAGGAAAGCACGCGCGCCGAGGCGTTGAAGCGGCTTGACGCTCTGTTGCGCAAAATTGAGGAACACGAGAATATTGAGTAAACTTTTGTGTGTGAAAACAGCAACTTTACCGTTCTTGGCCATGATGTGGCGTTTAAGCCGGGCGCTGACATGGCGCGTGTGCGCAACGCCGTATGTCTTTTGGAAGAACGGTTTGCCGAATTGAAGTTTCACGGGGGGCAGGGCAGGGAGGCCCTGCTGATTTTTCTGGCTCTCGGATTGGCGGATGATGTGCTGCAACTGCAAAAAAAGCTGGGCGACGTGCAATATCGCGTCATGACCATGCTTTCACTGATAGAAAATGCGCGTTGACACTGTTTCCCTGGAGTGCGCGTGATCCATGCCTCGGTGCTGACCTGACAAAGATTGTAAAACAAGGGAGCTGGTCCCTGTTTTCTGTGTGCATGCCCGGCCCTGACCGGGAAGCCTGAAAAAAACATATCGGCGCCCGACCTGGGAAACCAGGTTCTGCACCGCATGCGTGACACGGCTCTCCGGGGTATGCAGAGCGCGTTGCCGCTGTCTTGACCTTGGCGCGTCTGTCGCGCCGGGGCGTCTTTGCGCAAGCGTCTCCCGTCAATCCCCGCCGGCCTCAGAGCCGGTTGTCTGTTCCTTGTTCCTGCCAGGGCAGGAGTCTTCGGTCGTCAGGGCAACTTTTTGATGCCATGCGTTATCCGCATCTGCCCTGAAGACCATTTTTATAAAGTGAGGCGCATTATGGATATTTTGTCTGTTCTTGCAGTCGCGGCGGCCATTTTCGCCGGGCTGGCAGCGGGATATGTGTTGCACAGGCGTATGGCGACAAAGCGCATCGGCGACGCCGATGCGCTTGCAAAACGTATCGTGGAGGAGGCTCGCAAGGAGGCGCAGGCGCAAAAAAAGGAAATTCTGCTTGAAGGCCAGGATGATCTCTTCAACCAGAAACGGGAGATGGAAAACGAGTATAAGGAGCGGGAGCGGGAAGTAAAGGCACGTGAGCGCAAACTGGAGGAAATGACCATTCGTCTGGAGGAGAAGCTTGAAAAAGCCACTGAGAAAGAACGGGATCTCCTGCAGGCGGAAAAACAGTTGGCCCGCAAGGAGCGTGAACTTGCGGAAACGGAAGAATTTTTGCAGACCCGCCTGGAAGAACATGAGCAGAGATTGTCGCAGGTCGCCGGATTGACGCCGGAAGAAGCCAGGGAACGCCTTTTTGGAGAGATTGAAGCGAAAACGCGGCACGAGGCCGCCAGGATGATTCGGCAGATAGAGACTCAGGCCCATGAAAGCGCAGATCGCAAGGCCAAGGAGATACTCTGCAACGTTATTCAGCGCTATGCCGGCGACTACGTGAATGAGCAGACCGTCACGGCCGTGACCTTGCCGAATGAAGACATGAAGGGCCGCATTATCGGCCGTGAAGGGCGCAATATTCGCGCACTGGAGGCGGCCACGGGCGTTGACCTGATTATTGACGATACGCCGGAGACCGTCATTCTTTCGGCGTATAGCCCGTTGCGCAGACAGGTGGCCAAGATGGCCCTGGAACGTCTGATTCAGGACGGCCGCATACACCCTGCCCGGATTGAGGACATAGTGCAGAAATGCGAACTGGAAATGGACGCGAAAGTGCGCGAAGTGGGCGAGCAGGCCACATTTGACGCCGGCGTGCACGGCATCCATCCTGAAATCGTCCGCATGCTCGGCCAGTTGCGTTACAGGACTTCCTTTACGCAGAATGTGCTGCAGCACTCCCTGGAGGTTTCCGCCCTCTGCGGCATGATGGCGGCGGAACTCGGCATGGATGTGAAGAAAGCCAAGCGCGCCGGCCTGCTGCATGACATAGGCAAAGCTGTGGACCACGAGGTTGAGGGGCCCCACGCGCTCATAGGCGCCGATCTGGCCAAAAAATACAACGAGAATCAGGACATTATCCATGCCGTGGCCGCGCATCACGAGGATCAAAGGCCTTCGACCGCTCTGGCCGTTTTGGTTCAGGCCGCGGATTCCATATCCGGAGCACGTCCAGGCGCGCGCAAGGAATTGCTGGAAAATTACGTCAAACGGCTGGAAGAGCTTGAAGGCATCGCCACGGGTTTCGAGGGGGTTTCCAAGGCATACGCCATACAGGCCGGACGCGAAATCCGCGTTATGGTGAACTCCGACAATGTGGACGACGACGCGACATATCTGCTCTGTAAGGACATTACGGAAAAAATAGAAAAAAATCTTACCTATCCCGGGCAAATACGCGTGACCGTCATCCGGGAACGCCGGGCTGTGGGGTTTGCCAAATAATGGGCGGCGGGCCACTGTTCATTCTGGACATGGCGGCGTGCGCGCTGCTTGCGGCCGCTGCCGCCTGCCGCGGCCGCACGTACGGCGGGCACGTTACCGGCGCAATGGTGTTGGCCTGCCTCTCCGGTTTGAGCCTGCCGCTGTTGCGGGACGGCCTGCTCGGCGAGGTGGCATTTTCGCTGGACCGCAGCGGATACCTCGCCGCCGCCGTTTCCGGCGGATTCGTGGGGATCGCGGCGGCCCGCTTTCTGCGGCGCTGGCCCGCCTGCTTTTATTGGCTGGACAGCGCCGGCTTGGCCCTGGCGGCAGGAATTTCCGCGTCCAAAGCGGGCAGCGCGAGGCTCGGATTGACAGGCTGCCTGGTGCTTGGCGTATTGTCGGCCCTCGTCGGAGGCCTTGTGCGGGACATGGCCCTCGGCGACGCGGCCCGCGCCGTCGGGGAGCCGATGTACGCCACGGCCGCGGTTTTTGGCGTGCTTCTCACCCTCGCCCTGACGGCGTACGGCCTAGGCAGACCCTGGCAGTGCGCTCTGGCCGGGGCGGCGCTGATTGTTGCCTTGCGCTTTCTGAGAGACCGCCGTGGCGGGGAAGCCTTTCACTGCTGACGCGCGGGCCTTTCAACCTGATCTTGGGCTGAAGCAAGTTACCATTGAAAATGCATAATTTGCTCAAGCGTACCATGCTCTATACATTGAGCACGGAATCAAGATCCTGCGCGGCTATGTCAAATTTCGCGGCATGCGGCGCGATTTCCTCGTCGCTGAAGAAATCCGGCAAACGGTCGGCCGCCTCGGTAAAACCGGCCCGGCGATTGAAGTCCAGCTCAACGCGCAGCACTTTTTTGCCCAACTCGGCGATATCTTCCGCGCCCAGGGTCAGACCAAACTTGGCGTTGAGCATATCCGCCACGCAGGATTGCGTTTCGGGATTATCCAGAACGGCAAGGCCGGCAAACAGGCAGAGCCCTATGCTGTCCATTGCCGCTGCGGCAATCTGCATGCGTCTTGAAAGCGCGATCTGACCGTCTTTCCCCAAAGGATCAACCCGCCCGCCAACATTGAGGAGATTGGCGGCGACCGCGAAGCCCGCGGTGTGATCCGCCCCCATGGGCGTGGTGGCGTATGTGACCCCCTGGCCTTTAATCGCGCGCGGATCAAAAGCGGACAGGCTTTGTCCCTTGACCGCCGGCACCCGCCGCAGCCCGAACACCTTGCCCGTTATCGCCGCCCCGCTGCCCAGCACCCGGCCCATGGCCGTTCCGGCGCTTATTTCCTCCACCAGTTTCAGGGCGGCCCCGGCATATCCAAAAGGAAGCACGCCGGCCTCCATCAAAAGAGACAAAGCGCTTCCCACATCAATGGTATCCACGCCCACATCGTCGCAAAGCCTGTCGTAGCGCGCCACCATGTCCAGGTCATCAATGCCGGCGTTCGGCCCGAAAGCCCAGATGGTCTCAAGTTCCGGCCATTTGCTCACATAACGGCCCCCCCTGTCCAAAAATGTTCCGCTGCACTGAATGACGCATCCCGGCATGCAGCCGCGGGCGACCCTTCCTCCTCTCTTCCTGGTAAGACGGTGCAGCGTTTCGCCGGACAAGGATTCATGTCCCTTGAAGCGCCCGTGCCGGAAGTTGCGCGTGGGGAGCCCTCCGGCTTCGTTCACGATGTTGATGAGTGCAGCGGTTCCGTAATCGGCCAGGCTTTTCCCGCTTGCAGGGTTGCCCTTCAGGATGGCGGCAAAACATCCGGCCGTCTTGTCGAACGCCTTCGCGTCACTGACCGGAAGAGGGGAGCTTCCTTCCGGGTTGACGATGATTGCCTTGAGTCCTTTGGCGCCCATTACGGCCCCCGCTCCTCCCCGGCCGGCGTGGCGGGCAGGACGGGCATCCTGATCCGTGAAGGCTATGCTGGAAGCGGCAAGGCGGTATTCCCCGGCCCTGCCTATGCTGATGTAGCCGCAGGACTTGCCGTACTCCCCCGCAAGCCTGGACACGACGTCGTAATTGTTGAGACCGTGCGCGACGGAGGGGACAAGGCGCGCGTGGCCCTTGCCTATTTCCAGCATATGCCAGCGTCCTTCCGCAGCAAGACCTTCAATGACGACGGCGTTGATGCCGAGCGCGGCAAGTTGTCCGCCGGGCACGCCGCCGGCATTCGACTCCTTGATTCCGCCGGTCAGGGGGCTTTTGCAGCCTACGGAAATGCGGTTGACATTGGCGCAGTTTGCTCCCCCCAGGAGGCCGGGAGCGAAAACGAGCTTGTTGCGCGGTCCCAACGGGCTGCACGATGGTTCTACTTCGGCGGCGACGATGCTTGAGGTAAGCCCCCGCCCTCCAAGGCCCGTATATTCTCCCGGCAAAGGCTCAAAGCGGCATTCCCCGCTCGTCATGTCCACACGCAGAATGGTGAATTCCATGCACCCGCACCTCAAGCGGATCCCCAAGCCGCAGGACGGAAGCCAGACGGTGGCTTTCCTCATCTTCCAGCAGGATATCCGCTTCCTGTCCCTCCGTCAACGACAGCCGCAGCGCGACCCCGGCCGCGACGGATGAAAGGCCGCGCACAACAGCCGCAGGATGCGCTGTGCCTGCCCCCTGCAAAGTGTCGGGCGGCAGGTGCACGCATGTCCGTCCAGCGCCGGAAAGGGAAAGTCTTGACGGCAACGCCGCTCTGCCGCCGGGCAGAATGTGCCGCTTCACCAGACGCCCGGCCGCGAGGAAAATCTGGCGGCGGCACAATTCCCCGGCCATGTCCGCATTGTGTGTGGTGATGAACATGGAAAGTCCGTGAGATGACCACAGCTCACGGATCAAAGTTATGATTTCCGTTGTGGAGCGCTGGTCGACATTGGCGGTGGGCTCATCGAAAAAGAGCACCTTGGCCTCGGCGGCGAGCGCTCTGGCAATGCTCGCCCGTTGCGCCTCTCCGCCCGAGAGGTGCCGGGCCGGCGCCCTGCGCAGATCTGCCAGACCGACCATATCCAACAACTCCATGGCGCGGCGTCTTCGTTCGGCGACCGGGACATTCTTGAGCATCATGGGATACTCAATATTGTGCAAAAGGCTCCCGGTGAACATAACCGGAAACTGGGGCACCAGAATCACCCCTCGCCGGTGGAGGGCTTCCTGCCGTTTTTGCGTCAGTTCCCCGCGGAAAAAAAGTTCCCCGCTGCTCGGCGAATCAAGGAACGCCAAGATGCGCATGAGTGTGGATTTGCCCGCGCCGTTGGCTCCCAGAAGGGCGTAAAGCTCCCCTTCATCCACACACAGGTGGTCAATACACAAAACTTCGCGTCCGCCAAAGCCGCGCCGGAGATCGCGCAATTCATACAGGGGCGGCATGGCTTCAGGGATCAAGTTTGCCCTGGAAACAGCTGAGGGCTATGAGGCTGGCCTTTCCATTTGCGGTTCATACAAAGACGATTACAGCCGCGTTGAGTTTTCTCTTGATAGGCGGCTTTTGCTTGACTGGCTCCACAGTCTGCGCTTCCATTCTCATTCTCCGCATAGCTCGATGTTCGCCTTTGAGCTTTTGACAACCGCTCCCCTTTCCTGAAAAAATTCCCCAGTATGGTCGGTCAATGGGGGACCTTGCGCCCTTGGGGCCTTGCGGGTAGTGTCCAGAAATTTTCGCACTTTTTGTAGCCGCCATGTGGCGTCGGTTTTGGCGCTGCCTTGAGGAGCCGGCGCGGGCCTTGCGAGCGATACCCCTCCGAGGTATCGCGGCCGCAAGGGCCGTGACGGCTCCGGTTCTATGCCCCTGCCTCTTGTTTCATACTCATATAACGTTGCGTTCCCCACTTTTGGACTGCCATATACCGCCGCTGTCGAATCCGGAGCGAAACTGCGCATCACCGAAGCCAGGGTGAACGAGACCTACAAGGTGCTGGGCGCAAACATCACCGTTGGCACGTACGACGGCTGGAACGAGAAC
>JAISOT010000180.1 GCA_031275465.1 Desulfovibrio sp. | reverse complement strand
TTCAAAATTATCGAGGCGCTTGGCAGAATAGGAGGGAACGCGGCCTTCAGCGTGCTCATGAGCCTGACGATCCATGAGGATCCGGAAATCCAGCACGCCGCGGCTGAAGCCATAGAAGTCCTTCAGGTTGAAGAGGAGTAGCTTATGACGCCGCCGCTCTTTCGCCTTGGAACTCCCTTTTTGAAAAATGACGAACCTGCGTCCTCAGGCGCTTCTCCCTCGGCTGCCGGCGCGCAACCCGCTCAAAAAACATCTGTCGACGCATCCGCGGCAGGGGATCCCGCCCACGCGGGCGCGAAGCCTTCCACGTCCGCCGGCACAACGCCCGCGGCTTCTTTGACGGGCCAGCGACCGGCCGCACCCACAAGACCCGGCGCGGCCCCGTCTTTTGGAGCCGGCGCGCGGGTACCCCCCCCCTCTCCGTTCGCGCCGGGCGCGCAAGCGCAGCCGTTGTGGAACAAATCTCCGAATTCTCCGTTCAGCCGCGCCACATTGCCCCCCACCAACCAGGGCAGGCCCGCGACAGCCGCGTCACCGGGCCTCCCGCAGCGCGCTCCGGCGTCCGCGGCAACGGCTGCGCCCACATCCGCATCGGCTTGGCCGGCAACCGCTCCGCGTCCGTCGGCATTTCTCAAAAGCCCATCGGCTCCTGCCGGATCGCCGCCGCCGACCCCGCTGTCAACACCGCGGACGCCGATTCAAAGTTCTCCGGCAGACGCGGGAGTCGCCTCTCCTTTTCGCAAGGAGTTGCGGGTCAGCAATGAAGAATTTATACAACTCAGGGACTTTATTTATCAGCAGTGCGGCATCTTCATAGCGGAGAACCGCAAATATCTTATTGAAAATCGTCTTTCCAGCCGCATCAAGGAACTGAACCTCAAAAGCTATAATGAATATTATAATTTCCTTCGCTTTGACGTTTCGCGCAAAACCGAGCTGAACAAACTTTTTGAGGTCGTCACGACCAATGAAACCAGTTTTTACAGAAACCCTCCGCAACTGGAAGTTTTTCAACACGTCGTTCTGACGGATATTGTCGAGAAATGCCGCAAGGCGGGACGCAAACGTTTGCGTTTGTGGTCAGCTGGTTGTTCCACAGGCGAAGAGCCTTACACCCTGGCCATTATTCTGCATGAAGTGCTCAAAAGCGATATAGCCGCCTGGGACGTCAAGATCACGGCAAACGACCTTTCCGATGCTGTGCTAAATGCCGCGCGGCGCGGCATTTACAGCGAATACGCCCTGCGTACGACGCCGCCCGAAATTATTTCGGCCTATTTTACCAAAGACGGAAATGTATACAGGATTAACGAATCGCTGAAGCGCATTGTGGCCTTCGGGCAGATTAATCTGAACGACAGGGAGCAGCTCAAACGGGTGGAGAAATCCCAGATTGTTTTTTGTCGAAACGTGATTATTTATTTTGATGACGACATGAAACGGCGCGTCATCAACGCCTATTACGACAATCTTGAGCCGGATGGCGTGCTGCTCATAGGGCATTCGGAATCATTGCACAATATTACCAGAGCCTTTCAGCTTGAGCAGTACAAGGGGACAATAGTGTACAGGAAAAAAATGTAACCCGATTCTCCGGCATGGCGCAGGCGCATACGCGACATCATGCGGAGACGACGTGCAGCATCCATTTTTTGTAAGAATGTAAAGTGCAGGAAAAAGTTATGAGCAAGCATATTCTCGTTGTCGATGACTCAAAAACCATCCGCAACCTTGTAACCTTTGTTCTCAAGGCTGAGGGTTTCAAGGTCACCATGGCTGAAGACGGCCTGGACGCCATAGAAAAGCTCACAACTATAGGGTCCGTCGATCTTATACTCTCGGATATCAATATGCCCCGCATGGACGGATTTACTTTCATCAAAACAATTCGTCAGCAGGACGCCTATAAAGACATTCCCATCATAGTTCTTTCCACGGAGGGACAGGAACAGGATATCCAGAAAGGCATCAGTCTCGGCGCCAATCTGTATATGGTGAAACCCGCGCAACCTGAAAAAATGGTTCGCAACATAAAGATGATTCTTGGCTAGCCGATAAGGAGGATAATGTCAGAAGTTTTGGGCAGGCATGCTCTCTCACCATGAAGGTACGGATATGAGCCAGGAATTTTTTGATCCGGAGCTTTTTGCGGATTTTATCGCTGAAGCGAAAGAACATCTTGAAACCATTGAGCCGAATCTGCTGGAGCTTGAAAAAGCTCCGGCAAATCTTGCCCTGCTCAATGACATTTTCCGCCCCATGCACTCTCTCAAGGGCGCGTCGGGCTTTCTTGGCCTGAACCGCATCAATCAGCTCGCTCACAAATCCGAAAATATTCTTGATGAACTTCGTAAAGGCAGCATGGTGGTGACTTCCGAAATCATGGATGTCATTCTGGCCTCCACCGACGCCCTGCGGCAAATGATTGACAATCTGGAGACAAGCAACGCGGAAGGCGATGTGGAGATTGAGCACATCATAGCCCAGATTGACGCCATCATGGCGGGAGAAGGCTCCCCCGCCACCCCCGTGCCGCCGGCTGCCGAACAGACCGGGCCTGTTGCCGGACAAGCGGCGGCAACCGAAGACGCGGCGGAACATGAGGCGCAGGCGTCGGGGATTCCTGACGGCGCCGCCGCCGGAGCGGCTGGAACGGAAGGGGCGGTTCAGCCGGGTGGTGAGACCGGCGGCGGGGAAATGAGCGCAAAGGAGTGGATCGCCTCTCTGCCCCCGCTTGATCCGTATGCGTTGACCGCATTCGGCGAAGGCCATCTGAAGGATTTTATAGACGAGTCTTCCGACATTATAGAAAATCTCAATGACGGCCTGCTGAAACTGGAAGAAAATCCCACAGGCCAGGATGAACTCGTTCACGACATTTTCCGCTTTTTCCACAACATGAAGGGCAACAGCGGCATTATCGGCTACAACGAGCTGAACGCGCTGACCCATGAGGCGGAAACCCTTCTGAACAATGTGCGCCAGGGCAAGATTGCCGCCAATCACGATTTGATTGATCTGTTGCTGCTGGTTGTGGATACTTTGGAAGCTCTGGTGCAACATATTGATATTGCAGGAGGAACTGCAAGCCCCTTTGATACCGCCTTGGTTATCAAACAATTGCGGCAGGTTCTTAACGGCGGACCCGTAGCCCTGCCGCCGGATCTTCTGGCAGCCCAGCGGAACAGCGGCAAGACGGAGGAACACGCCGGGACGCCGGACGCCGGGCCTTCCGTTGTTCCGGTTATCATACCCGCCGGAACGGACGGGGATGACGCGGAGGTGTTCCGCGTGACCGTGCGTCAACAGATGGAAATTATTCGCGCCGCTCTGGAGATGTTGAAACAGGACGGCGGCAACAAGGATTCCGTTGACGCGCTTTACCGTTGCCTTGTCGCCGTCAAGAATGCCTGCGCTTTTGTGGGGCAGGCGGATATAAGGGTATATGCTGAGCGGACCGCGGGCATAGTGGCTCAGGGCCGCAAAAGCGGAATTGATTTCAGCATGATGGTGGATCTGCTGTCGCAGGAAGTGAGCATTATTGACGATATGGTGCAAAAGGCTCTGGCTGAAGGCCAAATCGGGGCGGCGCAGCCGGCTGGGGGAGAGCCTGCGGCCCCGGCTGAAGCGGCGTCTCCGGCACAGCCCCATCCCGCGCCTCAGGTCACGGCGGCGGGGCAGGCCAGACCCGCAGAAGCGCGGCCCGCAGGTTCAGGGCCGGGGCCGGAATCCGCCCGCGCAACGAAATCCGATGCCGGGGCAAAGCCTGCCGAAGAGCGAGTCCCGGCGGCCAGGGCTGCGGTCGCCCCTTCCTCGGACGAGGGCAGGGCCAAAGCCGCGACAGCGGCCAAAGCCGCGCCGCCAGCGGGCAACGCGGCAGCGCAGGACGCGCACAAGAGTTCCTCAACCATACGGGTGGACCACGAGCGGCTTGATCATCTCATGAATCTTATCGGCGAGCTTATCATCAACAGAAACCGCTACACCCTGATTGCCCGTTCCCTGGAAGATGATCACAATGTCGACATAGCGCAGGTGGCCCAGAGCCTTTCAGAGACAACGTACGCCATGGCGCGCATTTCCGACGATCTGCAGGACACCATTATGAAAGTCCGCATGGTTCCTGTTTCGTCCGTTTTCTCGCGGTTCCCGCGTCTTGTGCGTGACCTTTCCCGCAAAAGCGGCAAAGAGGTTGACCTGATTATGGAAGGCGAGGAGACCGAGCTTGACAAAAGCGTGGTGGAAGTCATCGGGGATCCGCTTGTCCATCTGATACGCAATTCAGTGGATCACGGCGTTGAGCCGGAAGACGTGCGCATTGCCGCCGGCAAGCCTCCCAAGGGCAAAGTGACGTTGCGGGCCTTCCATAAAGGCAACTCCGTGGCTATTGAAATCGAAGACGACGGCAAGGGCATTGATCCGGAGAAAATGCGCGAGGTCGCGGTGCGCAAGGGCGTCATCACGCCGGAGGAGGCCGTGCAGCTGGACGATCGCGAGGCCATAGAGCTGATTTTTGCTCCGGGTTTCTCCTCCGCCGAAAAAATTACGGACATCTCCGGCCGTGGCGTCGGCATGGATGTCGTGCGCACCAATATAAAAAATCTCAAGGGCAGCGTGAACACCTACTCTGAAGTGGGCAAGGGGACCCGCTTCACCTTGAGCCTGCCTTTGACCCTGGCCATTATTGATGCGCTGATGGTGAATGTTTCCGGCCAGATGTATGCCATTCCGCTGGACGCCGTTTCAGAGACGACCAAGATTGAAGCCGAACGGCTGACGGATGTCAAAGGCCGCAAAGCCGTCACGTTGCGCGGTGAAGTCCTCGGCGTTGTCGAGCTTTCTGAAATGCTGGGCCTGCCCAGGGCGGAAACGTTGCCGGAGGTGCTTTCAGTAGTCGTCATCCATGACAACGAACGCCGGCTTGGCCTTGTGGTTGACCGTCTCCTCGAACGCCAGGAAATCGTCATCAAACCTCTGGGCGCCTATCTTGGAGATCTGAAAGGCATATCCGGGGCCACCATCATGGGCGACGGCTCCGTCATACTGATTCTTGACCCGCATGAAATTTACATCATGGCGACCTCAAAGGCCGCCAGCATGTCGGGCGCCGACTCCGCAAAACAGCAGGGGGCGCCTGTCGCCAAGGGCATGCCGGCGTAAGGGCTATTTGTGAATGACGCCTTTTTCAAGCAGGATTTTTGCCATTTCGGCGCATTGAAATACGTCAAGGCCGATTGTCTCCGCTATGTCCAACAACGGGGTCCGACCATCTATGTAGGCGAGCAGATTCATCATGTTTGTGACGCAGCCTTTTGTGTGCCCCGCCGTGCTCAAGGTCGAATACAGGCCGCGCCTTCCCATTTGCGGTTCGCACAGTATTTCCGTGGCATAGACTAAATTTTCCTCCAGCGCTTCCAGGCACCGGCGTACCGCGGTATAGCCGCCCGCAAGGCCCTTTTCGGTGACAACATCCAAATTGTCCAGCGACGTGTGGTATTCGGGATAGGCTCCGTACTTCGTCCGCATGACGGAACAAAGCGGCAGATCTATTCCGGGCGCGCAGTACTGGCGTTCGTCGCTTTGCCGGTCCAAAAAAGTGTAGCTTGCAAAATCCGGATAAAAGTGTTTCAGCACGTGCAGCGCGATCCGGTCGGAGAGCGTGCCTCCCTTGCGGCTGGGCAGATAGGAATAGGCTCTTTCGTCTCCCATGCATGTCAGATTGAAGCCGGCCACAACGCGCTTTTTCAGCGCTTCCGCGTGGAAACTGAGATAGGCTATTGCGCCGATGGTTTCCGGCGCGAAAACAATCCGGTACGTGTATCTTCGTGATTCCGAAAGCAGCCACCTGGCGAGTTCCGTCAGGACGACCGGTCCGGAGAGTTCATTGTTCGCCATGGAAGGATGGCAGATATACGTGGTGAGAAAGACCTCCTTCCGTTCTTTGCCCGGGATCAGCAGTTCGCCGTATGTCAGGCTTCCCGGAGCGAGTGTCGCGTCAATCCTGGCGTGATACCGGCCTGGTTTGAGCGTTTCGCGGCGTTCGTGGGCGAGGCAGAATCCCCAACGCCGAAAATAGTAGGATGTCACATACGGAATGGCCTTCGGCATGTCCGGACGTGAATGCAGATGCCCCTGCAGTTCCTCAAGGGACAAAACGCGGTCAACCGGTTCGGAATATCCCACAACGTGCAGATTGTTATCGGCAAAATCCGCTATTATTTCGTCATCGGGGCCGGTCAGCCTGGCGCTGCGCATATTCCACTCGTCAGGCACTGTCCAGTCAAAGACCCGCGTCCCGGAGGGAATTTCACGGATGGCCAGACCGGGAAGGCGCTCCCGCAGTATGGCAAGGGTTTCCCTGACGCCGTTCCCTGTAATGCTGCGGCAGATGGGAAACAGCCTCCTGAGCAAGTCAAGCATGCGCGTTTTCCCTGTCGTTATACATAACGGAAGGAGGAGCGAATCTGTTTTTTTGCGGTTGCGCGCACATCATTATGGCGTATTACATTTTTGAAATCCACTGTTTTCTGAATGGCGATCTGCCGGATGCCGAAGCAACAGGCGCCCGGGCACGCTTATTGCTTCAACAGCGCCGGACGCCAGAAAAATAACGCCGGAAATTTTCCGGGGGGGCAGCCATGTTCGGCCAGCAGACAGATCCAAGCAGAACAGAAGACGCCACGCCAAAACGGCGTAACAAACATCGCGATGAGGGCAATGTCCCCAAATCACAGGAACTTGGCAAGATTGTCAGCCTTGTGGGCGGGCTTGTCGCGCTTTACGCCTGGATGGGCCAGATGTCGGAAGAAATAAAGGCCATTTTCAGGATGTTCCTGGGGCATGCGTGGGAATTTGAGGTCAACGCCCGGAACGTTTACGCCCTGGCTTTTGAGCTTTCTGTCAACCTTGCGAGAATTCTCTTGCCCGTCCTGCTGTTTTTGGGTTTTCTCGCATGGCTGTCGCAGCGCATTCAGGTGGGCAGACTCTGGACGACAAAAATTTTCAAATTCAAGTGGGGGCGCTTCAATCTTCTCAGGGGCCTGAAACAGATGTTTCTTTCCCCGCAGACAGTATTGCGCGCTCTGAAGAGCCTGTTTTTCGCCCTCATACTTTCCCTGATTCCCGGATATATGATTTACAGGGAGTATCAGAACTTTCTGCCCATGTATTACGCCAGCGCCGAGGGCGTCGGCATGTACATGCTGGACACAGGTCTGCGTCTGACCATGTTTGCGCTTTTGCCCATCGTCGCCATTACTGTTTTTGACGTCTGGCAGTCGCGCTATGCCTATAATGAAAGCATCAAGATGACCAAGAACGAGGTCAAGGACGAGCGCAAGCAGGCCGAAGGCGACCCTGTCATCAAAAACAAGCAGCGCCAGAAAATGATGCAGGTGATCGCCAAGCGAATGCTGCAGGATGTCCCCAAGGCCGATGTGGTGATCACAAATCCGACGCATATTGCCGTGGCTCTGCGCTATAACAGTGAGGAAGCTCCGGCCCCGGTGGTGCTTGCCAAAGGGGTCGACCATATCGCGGAAAAGATCAAGGAGGTGGCCCGGGAGCATCGCATCCCCATTCGGGAAAACGTGCCTTTGGCACGGGCTTTGTATAACGCTGTGGACATAGGCGAGATGATTCCCGAGGAACTTTATAAGGCTGTGGCGGCTGTGCTTGCAAGCATTTGGAAACTCAAGCCGAATGTAAAGCGGATGTGACGGATTGCCGCTTTGGAAAAAGTATAAACGAGGTGTCAGAAAAATGGCGTCAGTCAATATCCCGCAATTGGACTACAGCCGCTTCTCCAGGCACGGAGACTTCATTCTGGCCGCCGGGGTGGTTATCATTCTCTTCGTCATGCTGATTCCCCTGCCGACATTTTTTTTGGATATTATGCTTTGCGTGAGCATTTCCGTGGCGCTCCTCGTGCTCGTCACGACGATGTTCATGACGTCCCCGCTTGAATTCAGCATTTTTCCCTCGCTTCTGCTGGTGACCACTCTGCTCAGGCTTGCGCTCAACGTAGCCTCCACGCGCCTCATCCTGCTGAACGGCGATATGGGAGTGGAAGCGGCGGGCAACGTGATCCGGGCTTTCGGGGAATTTGTCGTCGGCGGCAGCTATGTTGTCGGCGGCGTTATCTTCATGATTCTCTTTATCCTGAACAAGGTCGTCATCACTTCAGGCACATCGCGAATCGCGGAAGTGGCGGCGCGTTTCACCCTGGACGCCATGCCCGGCAAACAGATGGCGATTGAGGCGGATTTGAACGCCGGACTTATTGACGAAGAAGAAGCCAACGCCCGTCGCCGGGGGTTGCGCAAGGAAGCCGATTTTTACGGCGCCATGGACGGCGCGTGCAAATTTGTATCCGGTGACGTAAACGCCGGCATGATGATCACTCTGGTCAATCTTGTGGGCGGAATCATCATCGGCGTTGTGCAAAAGGATATGGACTGGAATACGGCCCTGACGACGTATTCCCTGCTGACTATCGGCGACGGTCTGGTTTCCACCATCCCTTCCATCATGGTTTCGACAGGCACCGGCCTGCTGGTTTCGCGCGCCGCTTCGGAAGCCAAAATGGGCGAGGAATTTCTCGCCCAGCTCACCTTTAACAGCCGCGCGCTCAAACTGGTTTCCGCCGTGCTTCTGCTTTTCGCTTTGGCGCCCGGCCTGCCCGCAATCCCGTTCCTCATACTTTCGGGCCTCATTGCCGCGGTGGCGCGCCTTACCGCAAAAGGCGAAGATGAGAGCCAAAAAGCGGCGTCAGCCAAAAAAGCCAAAAGCAAGGCCGGCTCCACGGCGGATACGCCGGAGGAAGTGCAGGCGCTTTTGCCGCTTGACACCCTGGAACTGGAACTCGGTTATGGGCTTATTCCCCTTGTCGACGAGGAACAAAGCGGCAATCTTCTGGCGCGCATACGCTCCATCCGGAGGCAGTTCGCGCTGGATATGGGGGTGATTGTGCCTTCCCTCCATCTGCGTGACAACCTGCAATTGAAGCCCGGCCAGTACGCGCTTTTGGTCAAGGGCAATCAGGTGGCCTCGGCGGAAATTCTGGTGGATCATTTTCTTGCCATGGATCCCGGCAACGTGACCACTCAAATCTCAGGCGTCGAAACCCGTGAGCCCGCGTTCAATCTGCCGGCTGTCTGGATTCCGGACAGCAGACGCGAGGAGGCCATGCTGGCCGGCTACACCGTGGTGGATCCCGCAACGGTCATCGCCACGCATCTCACTGAGGTCTTCAAACGCCATTTGCCCGATTTTCTGGATCGTCAGGCTGTTCAGGGCCTGCTGGACACTCTGGCCAAACATTCGCCAAAGGCCGTTGAAGATCTGGTGCCGGGCGTTATTCCCCTCGGAGCCGTGCAAAAGGTGCTTCAACTGCTGGTGCGGGAAAATGTGAGTATCCGTGACATGCTCACCATTGTGGAAACGCTGGCCGACTTTGCTCCCGGCGTCAAAAATCCCGACGTATTGGCAGAATATGTGCGCGAAAAACTTTCGCGCTCCATTGTCCGCCCCTATCTGGACAGCCAGGGCACACTGCCGGTGCTGACATTGAATGCCAACGCCGAGCGCATGGTACAGGAAGGCATCCGCCAGACGGACAACGGCGCGCATTTCCTTTCATTGAATCCGGCGGCGGCGCAGCGCCTGGTGCAAAACGTCGGCAGCGCTGTGGAAAATTCCGTCAATACGGACGGGCAGCCTGTTCTGCTGGCGAATCCGCTGCTGCGACCGCATCTGGCCCAGCTTCTTGTCCGCTTTCTGCCCACGGTTGCCGTAATCTCGCAGGCGGAAATCCCTCCGGACATACGGTTGCAGGCTGTGGGGACCGTCGGTGCAGAGTAAACACGTTTGGCCCTGATTTTGCATAATTTTGCATAATAGACGTATCACCAATGATGCGGCACAAGTGAACAATGGGCGGAGCGGAAGCGCCGCGAGGCAAAGGAAAGGCTCATGCAGGTCAAGACATTCACCGGCGGGACGTCACAGGAAATACTGGCCAGGATAAAGGCCGAAATGGGTTCGGACGCCGTTATATTGAGCAACCGCACGTACAGCAGGAACGGCGCCGTTATTTATGAAATTACCGCGGGCGTCGACAGGGGCGCGGAGAGCGCGGCCCCGTGCAACGGCGGGCCAGGGTTGAGCGAATGGCAGAAAGAGTGGCTGCAAATCAAAAATCAGCTTTTCGCCTTGATGAAACCCGCCATACAGCTTGAGCGGCTGACGCCGCGCCAGCGCGTCGCGCTGGAATACCTGCAGAGGGAAGGGGCTTCCGACGCGGTCACGGTGGAGCTGTATAACCGCTTGCTGGCGGAACCCGGCGCGTCCGTGCTGGAATGTCTGTATGCCATGGTGCCGGTCAGGCCGTGGGGAGATTCGCACTGGAAGCAGCGCGTACATATCGTCACCGGCCCGTTTGGAAGCGGCAAAACGACAACCGCTCTTCGATTTGCCCTGCATTTGCGCAAAAATGAGCCTGAGGCCCGCATTGCCTTTATCAACGCGGATTGTCTGCGGGGCAACGGCAGGCTCGTTTTGCGCCACTGGACCGAACTTTCCAATTTTGCCTATATGGAAGCGCCTGACAGAGCCTCCATGGAGCAGGCGCTTGCCGCCTGTGGGGAGATGAGGGTTGTTTTCATTGACGCGCCGGGATTTTCCGGTGAGCAAAATTTTGTGAACTGGCGGGATGAGATGGGTATTTCCGGTAAAGATTCCGCCGTGTACCTGACCCTTTCCCCATTTTTTGACGCCGCGCAGAACAAGGCGTTTTTGCAGCGTTACAAAAACGACGGCCCGGCGGGCATTGTCTGGACAAAGCTGGATGAGGCGGAATGCTTCGGAAATATTGTCAATGTAGCCTGCGCGAGCGGCATGCCCGTAACGGCGCTTTCTTTCGGCGCGCATCTCAAGGAAAGCCTGGCCCCGGCCACGGAGGCGCTGATCTGGCGTTTGATTTTCAAGCGGCAGATTCCCGGTAAAACGGCACAGTAAAAAATATTGGGAGCAAAACAGATGAGAGGCACATTCCCCTTGGTGTTTTCCGTGACTTCCGGCAAGGGCGGCGTCGGTAAAACAAATATTTCCGTCAACCTGGCGGTTTGTCTGGCGAGACTGGGCAGACGCGCGGTTCTGCTTGATGCGGATCTCGGCCTGGCCAATGTGGATGTGCTGCTGGGGCTCAGCCCGCCCAGGAATATTTTTCATCTGCTCAACGGGGAGGCGTCGCTTTCCGATGTTCTTTTTCCAACCCCGTATGGGTTTTCCATTCTCCCGGCTTCATCCGGCATTGCGGAATTGTGCAATCTCTCCAGAGGGCAGAAATTTGAGCTTTTGGACGCGCTGGACGAGATGGAGGGCGATATTGACTGCCTGATTGTGGACACCGGCGCCGGCATTGGCGACAACGTGCTGTATTTCAACCAGGCTGTGCAGAGAAGGCTTGTTGTTCTGACGCCGGAACCGACGTCCCTTACCGACGGGTATGCCCTCATCAAGTCGCTCAAACAGAATCACGCCGTTGAGCAGTTCGATGTTTGCATCAATATGTCTTCCGACATGAAAACAGCCAGGGAGACGTTCAAGCGCCTCTACAACGCCTGCGATCATTTTCTGGGCGGCGTTTCCCTGGATATCGTCGGCATTATACCGCGCGACCCCGAAGTTCGCAAAGCCGTTGTGCGCCAGATCCCCTTTACCGTTGAAAACGGACAAAGTCCGGTTGCAAAGGCGGTGCTGGCTTTGGCGAAGACCGTTTCGGACTGGGAAGTTCCGACAAACCAGGACGGCAATATTAAAATATTCTGGAAAAAATTTCTTGGGTTGGGATAACGCGGCGGAGCGAAAAATGCACGCGCGTTTTTTCAGGCAGGGCCGTCGTCGGTGGCGGGCACAGGCTGCGGCGGATACAGGAAGAAGGGGCAAAACCGGAAAGGATATGCTATGAAAAGCGGCACTGAGCGAGCGCAACAGGAAGGTCCCTGGAACGAGCTTGAAACCGGCACGACCGCATGGGGGGATTTTTCGCCGTCCGAGCAGGAAGCCGTGGTGAAGCATTACGCGCCGAAAATCCGCTTTCTCGCTTTACGGCTCAAAGCCAAGCTGCCCCGCTGCGTGGAGCTGGGCGAGCTTATCAGTTCCGGCACGCTGGGCCTTATGGAAGCTTTGGGAAAATTCAAGGCCCAGCTCGGCATACGCTTTGAAACCTATGCGGAGAGCCGTATCCGCGGAGCCATGCTGGACGAATTGCGTCGTCTTGACTGGTTCCCGCGTTCTTTGCGTCAACGTGTCCGCGTTCTGGACGAAGCCATGCGCCATGTTGAGCACGAACATGGACGGCAGGCCACGGAAGAGGAGCTGCAGGATTTGACGGGGCTTGATATCCGCGACATACGCCACGGGCTGGAAGCATTGCAGAATCAGCTCTGGCTCTCTCTTGAGGCCATTCAGGATACCGTCTCAAGCGAAATCCGGGAGAGCGGCGGGGAGCCATACAGCGCCACGGCCGATCAGGAGCTTGTCGAAAAGGTCGCCGCGCTTGTCGACAGATTGACACCGAGGGAGAAAGTGGTACTCTCGCTATATTACAGTGATGAACTGACCATGCGCGAGACTGCCGAGGTTATGGGAATTACGGAGGGCCGCGTTTCCCAGCTGCACACCCAGGCCCTGAATCGTTTACGCAAAGAATTCGTCAACCGTTACGGTTACGCGGATGAAAATTTCGTGACACAGGTTTGCTAAAGGAGACGCCGCCATGTCTTTTGATCCCAATATGCGTGTTCTTGTCGTGGACGATTTTTCCACAATGCGTCGCATTGTCCGCAACATCCTGAGACAGCTGGGTTTTAACAATGTTGTCGAGGCCGATGACGGCACAACGGCCTGGGAAACCCTCAATCGCGAGAAAATAGACTTTATTGTCTCTGACTGGAACATGCCCCAGATGACCGGCATTGAGCTTTTACGCAAGGTGCGGGCCAGCGAGCGGTTCGCCGCCATTCCTTTTCTCATGGTCACGGCCGAGGCGCAGCAGGAAAATATCATTGAAGCCGTGCAGGCCAAAGTTTCCAATTATATCGTCAAACCGTTTACCGCGGACACCATGAAACAGAAGATTGACAAGATATTTCAGTAGTCCTGTTTTCCCCCTGGAATCAGGAGTAAAATGTGGCAGACGAAACCAGGCTTAAAGAAACCCCTGCGGTTGATGAGGTGCAGGTTGCTGAAAGCGATGACCTGATCCACAGAAAAGTTCAGCTCGATCTGGATGACGCCCCGTTTCAGCAGGACGGAGAAGGGAGCCCTCCGGCGCTGGAAGGAGATCCGGAGGAGCAGGACCGGCCCGGGGAAACGGAAGATCCCGCCCCAACGCGGGGAAGCGGCAGGAAGAAATTCGTCATTCTGGCAGGGGCCGCCGGTTTCCTGCTTATTGCGGCCCTGGCCGCCGGATGGTGGTTTTTTCTGCGCGAACCGCCTCCTTCCCCGCCGGGAGCTGACGCGCCGGAGGTCATCGTTGTCCCCTCAAAACCGGCAATACAGGCAACGCCGGACTTTACCAGGGAATTTTCGCCTTTCCTCATCTATCATTCTGACGGTGCGGGCAAGGGGCGTTTCCTTGTCTGCAAGTTCGCCACGTTGACGAAGGTTCAAAATCTGAACCGTGAGATGGATCAAAAAATGCTCCCTCTGCGTGATGCCGTTTATTACTATCTTCGCAGCAAGGCGCCTGAATATTTGGTAAGCTCCGGCAGTATCCCTGAAATCAAAAAGGATTTGACGGCCGTCATCAACAATTACCTTACGCAGGGACAAATTGAAGACATATTGTTTGAAAGCTATCTGAACGAATGATGATTCGGAATTGACTGGCGTTGCGTTTATAAATAGATTCAAACGGGCTCCGGCATCCGTCCGGGCGGCATGCCGCGAGAATACAAAGCGAGTTTTTACGGTGCGCTTTTCCGACAAGATAGTTCGAAAAGCGTTTCGCGTACCGCGCAACAAAGGGGAATGCCGTGAGCGTAGACGCCACAATGGCTGTGCTCTATGCCCAGACGGCTCTGGCCACGCCCATCACCAGCTCTGCGGCGGTGGCGCCGCAGGCCGCGCTTGCCATGTCGCGGGTGCTTGCCGCGGAAATGGCGAAACAGGAACAACAGCATGTTGAAAAATCCGAAAAAACGGACCCATCCAGAGTTGCTGACGACAGCGGCAAAAGGCGGCAGTCGCCGTTCGGCAGCCGCCGTTCCAAACGCGCGCCGCGCGCCGCCTCCGCCGGTGAAGATGAACCGGCCCCCGCAGTATCGCCCCTTGTCGGCAATCTCCTGAATATGAAAGTGTGACCGTTTGGCGTCGTTCCAGCCCATGACAGAAGCAATTCTCCTTGCCGCTATCGGTGTTTTCATCCTGCTTGAGATCGGCGTGCTGGCGGGAATTTTCTTTTTTTTCGTGAGGCTCCGCCGTTCTGAATCCCTGCTCACCGCGCTTCAGGGCAATCAGGATGCGTTGCTCGCCCGAATAGAAATGAATGCCCGGCTGGAACGCGAAATTGTGGCAAGTTTTGCCCAACGGCAGGCGGAACTGCGTAATCTTGATGAAAAACTGGAAGAAAGGGCAAAAGAGCTTCGTCGTCTTTTGGAACAGGCTGAAGAAATACGCCGCTCGCCCCAGTTTTTGCGCGAGATTATTTTGAATGGGCATCGAAAAGGCCTTTCCAGCCGTCAGATTGCCAAAAACGCCGGTCTCGGCGTGGACGAAGTGGAACTTATCCTCACGCAGGCCGCGGGTAATGAGTAAAAATTCCACGCGGGAAATTCGACTCGGTTTTGATGTCGGTTCGACAACCGTTAAAGCGGTCGTTCTTGATTCGGATGATACTGTTCTTTTCAAAAAATATCAGCGTCATTTTTCCGAAGTGCGCGAGAGCGCGGCCTCGACGCTGCGGGAAATCGCCGGGCTTTTTCCGGATCGTCCATGGCGCATGAGCGCCAGCGGGTCCGGCGCCATTTCCCTGGCCTCGGAGCTTGATCTCCCCTTCACGCAGGAAGTCCTTGCCTCAGGCATGTGCATCCGCAAGTTCATACCCGATGCCGATGTTGTCATTGAACTCGGCGGAGAGGACGCCAAACTCACTTTTTTGACCGGCGGCCTGGACCAGCGCATGAACGAGACATGCGCCGGCGGAACGGGCGCTTTTATTGATCAGATGGCCGCTTTCCTGCAGACCGACACCGCCGGACTGGACGAACTGGCTCTGCGGCACAGCACCATTTATCCCATCGCGTCCCGTTGCGGCGTCTTTGCGAAATCTGACGTTCTGCCTCTGCTCAACGAAGGGTGCCTGCGGGAAGACATAGCCGCTTCAATAATGCAGGCTGTCGTCATACAGACGATAAGCGGTCTTGCCCGCGGGAGGAACGTCAGGGGCAAAGTGGTTTTTTTGGGCGGTCCGCTGACGTTTTTGCGCTCTCTGCGGGATCGTTTCAAGGCCACTCTGAAGGACGCCTCATTTTTTGTCCTGCCGGATAACGCGCAGTATTTTGTGGCCATGGGGGCGGCGTTTTATGCGGTGAACAGCCGCATGCAGAAATCTTCCCTCATTGACGTCGCCGCCCTCCTCGAACAGCCCGCCGCCCACGGCAGCGAGCGGTCGCTGCCTCCGCTGTTTGCCTCTGAAGCCGAGTATGAGGTTTTTGCGCGTCAGCACAAAGGCGAAGACGTGGCCCGCGCGTCCCTGGAAAACAGCGTCGGGGAAGCGTGGCTGGGGTTTGACAGCGGCTCCACAACAATCAAGGCGGTGTTGATAGATGCCGAAGGGCGCCTCATTTATTCCTGGTACGGCGCAAACAAGGGCGAGCCTCTTGCCGCCGCCGTACAGATACTGAAAGACATTTATGCCCGCAAAAACGCCGGTCTTGCCATTCGCGCCGCGGCGGTCACGGGATACGGCAGCGCCCTGCTGTGCGCGGCATTGCGGACGGATATTGATGAGGTGGAAACTGTCGCCCACTATGCCGCGGCACGTTTTTTCAATCCCGACACAAGTTTTATTCTGGACATAGGCGGTCAGGACATCAAGTGCATGCGCATCAATGCCGGAATCATCACGCGCATACAGCTCAATGAGGCATGTTCCGCCGGCTGCGGCTCATTCATAGAAAATTTCGCGGATTCCCTGCACATGCCGCTGCCGCAATTTGTGCAGGCGGCGCTGAAGGCGCGCGAACCTGTGGATCTCGGCACGCGATGCACTGTGTTCATGAACTCGAAAGTCAAGCAGGCGCAAAAGGAAGGGGCTGACATAGGGGACATTGCCGCTGGCCTGTCCTACGCCGTTGTGCGCAACGCATGCTACAAGGTGATGAAAATCAGCCACGCTGACGAGCTTGGCGAGCATGTTGTGGCCCAGGGCGGAGCCTTTGCCAATGACGCGCTTTTGCGCGTGCTTGAACTGCAGCTTGGGCGTAAGGTCACACGTCCTGCCATAGCGGGCCTCATGGGCGCTTTTGGCGCAGCGCTCATCGCTCGCGAACGCGGCCCCGCGGCTGAAAAAACATATCTTTTAACCCCTGCGGAAACCGACGCCTTCTTTGTGAAGACGCACCATGCCCGCTGCCGTGTGTGCGGCAATGCCTGCATGCTTACTGTTTCCGTTTTTCCGGACAAGCGGCGCTTTATATCGGGCAACCGCTGCGAACGCGGCGCCGGCGCGAGCGCGAACAATCTGCCGAATCTGTATGCCTACAAATATCGTCGCCTTTTTGAGGCATATTCCCCCCTGCCGGAAAGGCAGGCAAAACGCGGCAGCATCGGTATCCCGCGCACGTTGAACATTTATGAGAACTATCCCCTGTGGTTCACCTTTTTCACTGCGCTCGGGTTCAGGGTGGAGTTGTCCTCCCCTTCGTCAAAGGAACTTTTTTTCCGGGGTTATGAAACCATACCGTCCCAGACGGTCTGCTATCCCGCAAAGCTTGCCCACGGCCACATTCTGGACTTGATCGGGCGCAGGACGAAGCAGATCTTCTTTCCCTGCCTGCCCAACGAGAGGCAGGATTTCGCCACGCAGACCGGAACGTACAATTGTCCTGTCGTTATCGGCTATCCGGAGCTCCTTGCCAAAAACATCGGCGCGTTGCAGAAAAACGGCATACATCTCATTCATGATTTCCTGCCGCTGGACAGGGATGCCCTGGCCAAGAGGCTGCACGCCCTGCCGCTTTTCGCCGACATTCCCATTCTTGAGCTGGAAAATGCCGTTGAAGCGGGTTTCAGGGAGCTGGATCGTTTTAAGGAAGACATGCGCATGGCCGGCGAGAGAACGCTGGCCGCGCTGGAGCAGACGGGAGGATACGGCATTGTTCTGGCGGGGCACCCCTACCATGTTGATCCTGAAGTTCATCACGGCATCGCCGAACTGATCACCTCCTGCGGCATGGCGGTGCTGACGGAGGATTCCGTCGCGCATCTCATGCCTGATCCCGGACCATTGCGTGTCGTGGATCAATGGACATATCATTCACGTCTCTACAGAGCGGGCGCATTCGTCGCGGGCACGGAAAATCTGGCGGTATTGCAGCTGATTTCCTTCGGCTGCGGACTTGACGCCGTCACTGCGGATCAGCTTGAGGAGATCGTCACGCATAAAGGGCGTATTTACGCGCAGATAAAAATAGATGAAGGCATGAATCTCGGATCGGCCAGGATACGCATACGTTCCCTTCTGGCGGCCATGCGTGAGCGCCAGGCCACAATCAGGGCCGGATTATCCTCATCCGGCGAGTACAAATCTCCCCCGGCCTTTACCGAGACAATGAAAAAAACGCATACCATACTTATCCCGCAGATGTCGCCGATACACTTTCAGTTCCTCGAGACTGTCTTTGCGGCGGACGGGTATACGGCCGTACAATTGCCGACAGTCGACAGGGAGGCCATTGAGCTGGGTTTGCGCCATGTCAACAATGACGCCTGCTTTCCGGCGATTGTGGTTATCGGGCAATTGCTGCAGGCATTGCGGAGCGGGCGTTTTGACCGCCAGCGCGTCGCCCTGATGATTTCCCAGACCGGCGGAGGGTGCCGCGCGACAAATTATATCGCGTTTCTGCGCAAGGCGCTGCACAGCAGCGGCATGGACGATATACCCATACTGTCGTTCATTACCAATGTGAATGAAAAGGAGAGTTCCTTCAAACTTTCGGGAAAAATGCTTCGCCGTTTCATCATGGCCGGCCAGTTCGGAGACGCCCTGATGCGCATGCTGCACAGGGTCACTCCCTATGAGGCTGTTCCCGGCAGCGCGGCGCGCATGGCGGAAGAATGGGCGCAAAAAGCCAAAAACTGCATTCTTTCCGGCAGCATGCTGCGTTTTGACTACACCATGCTGACCATGATCCGGGCTTTTGACAAATTGTCGCTCTCCACGGAGGAGCGCAGACCGCTTGTGGGCCTGGTGGGAGAAATACTGCTCAAATATCATCCCGACGCCAACAACAGGGCGGCGGAAATTGTGGAGAAGGAGGGGGGCGAGGCGGTTGTGACTGACTTGATGGATTTTGCGCTGTACTGTTTTTACGATCATGTTTTCAATTATCAATATCTGGCCGGTTCATGGCGTGATTGCCTCTCAGGTTTGACGGGAATATTTTTTCTTGAGTTCACCCGCTGGGCCATGCGTCTGGGCTTTCGCCACAGCAAGCATTTTACACCGCCTCTGCGTTTCAGCGAGTTGCGAAAAAAAATCAAGAATCTTATTTCCCTTGGCCACCAGACGGGGGAAGGCTGGCTGCTGGTCGCCGAGATGGTAAAATTTCTGGAATCCGGCATTGCCAACATTCTCTGCATGCAGCCTTTTGGCTGCCTGCCCAACCATATAACCGGCAAAGGGTTGCTCAAGGAACTCAAGCGGCGCTACCCCCAGGCCAACATCATTGCCCTGGATTATGACCCCGGCGCGAGCGAGGTAAACCAGATCAACAGGATAAAGCTCATGATGTCCATGGCAAAACAGGCGTCGTCCCGCGCGGCATCCTGACCGCCGGCGCATTCCGGCCGTCGGACAGAAACCGACCCGGCCGGCTCCGGAGTTCCGGCCGGCGCGAGTTATTTCACGGCCGCGTGATTGACCGGGCCGCACCCTCTGCCGGGATTATAGCTTTTCCGCAGGGCCAGATTCAGGTATTCTTGGGCCTTTGTCACGGCGATCCGCAGGGGCAGCCCCTTGCCCAGGCCGGTCGCGATGGCCGCTGAAAGCGTGCAGCCCGTGCCGTGATTGTTTCCTGTTTCCACCTTCGCCTGAGGCAAGGTTTTCGGGGATTCTCCCGCGACGCACAAAACGTCGGTAACAACAATGCCGCTTTCCATGTGGCCGCCCTTTATCAATACCGCTTTGCAGCCGAGGGCGTGCAGCTTTTCGCCGGCGAGGGCGGCGTCATCAATGCCGGCAATACGCATGCCGGAGAGCAGTTCCGCCTCGGGGCGATTGGGAGTCAGCAGGGCGCAGCCGGGCAGCAGACATTCTTTCAGGGCGTTTACCGCGTCTTTCTGCAATAATTGGCTGCCGCTCTGGCTCACGCACACCGGATCAACCACCAGCGGAAATTCCTGTTCGCGCAAAACGCGGCTGACCGCGTTTATGATTTCTGCGGAAAACAACATGCCCGTTTTGGCGGCGGCAACGGGAAAGCCCCGGAGCACTGTTTCCATCTGCAGCGCCACAAAATCCGGATCGACCGCATGAACGCCCGAGACGCCAAGTCCGTTTTGGGCGGTAATCGCCGTGACGACGCTCATGCCGTAGCCTCCGAGCGCCATAACGGTTTTCAGGTCCGCCTGGATTCCGGCTCCGCCCCCGGAATCGGAGCCGGCAACGGTGAGAATGTTGGGCGGTTGCGGCATGGCGTGGATCTTGACGAAAGAGCAGAGCGTTCCGCTCTGCTCTTGTCGGTTACCGGGGATTTTTGGGACTAGGCGTTTTCGGGCGCTCCGGCGATAGTCCGGCGGCCGAGCAGCATGAAGGACACAAAGGCGACAATGGCCACCACCGCACCGATTATGTTGGAGGTGCCAATGGGTATGCCAAAGCCCATCGCTGGTTCATAACAGATATAGCTTGTCGCCACTGCGGTCATAAACACTGCCGGGAGAGAGCAAATCCAGTGGAAACGGCCCTTCCGCAACAGATAGGCGGCGCCGGCCCAGAGCACTATGGTTGCCAGCGACTGGTTCGCCCAGCCGAAATAGCGCCATATTATTGTGAAATTGATGCGGGACAGGAAAATGCCGATAATGAACAGCGGCACGGCGAGCATAAGACGCCGCTGGACGCTCTTCTGGGAAATGCTGAAGGCTTCGGAGATGGTCAGCCGCGCTGCGCGAAACGCCGTGTCGCCGGATGTTATCGGCAGGACAACCACGCCCAGAATGGCCAGCACCCCGCCTATGGGGCCCATCAGGGCAATGGAGGAGTCGGTCACTATTTTCCCCGGGCCGCCAGCGGCAATGGCCGCCTGCAGGGCTTCGGAGCCGTGATAGAAACTCATGCCCACCGTGGCCCATACCAGGCCTATAAAGCCTTCCGCTATCATGCTGCCGTAAAAAACGGGCTTTCCCAGTTTTTCGTTGGCCAGACAACGCGACATGAGCGGGGATTGTGTGGCGTGGAATCCGGAGATCGCGCCGCAGGCGATGGTGATGAAAACAAGCGGGAAGAGGGGCAGGCTTTTGGGGTGCTGGTTCGTCCATTGCACTGAATTGTAGAATTCCGTGCCGCTTGTGAAGAGCGTGATGGATATGCCCACAGCCATTATGCCCAGGATGATTCCGAATACCGGGTAGATGCGCCCGATAATTTTGTCTATGGGCAGGATCGTCGCCAGAAAATAATAGGCGAAAATAATAACCACCCAAAATGTGAGAGTCATCCACGGCATATTCCAGCTGGTTGCCGCGATGTTTTTCAAAAGGCCGGCCGGGGCCGCCACAAAGACGACGCCCACCAGAACGAGCAGAACAACGGAGAAAACCTGCATGACCGCTTTGGCGATGTTGCCCAGATTGTAGCCGACAATGGTCGGCACGTTGGCGCCGTTGTAACGTATGGAAAGCATGCCGGCAAAATAGTCATGCACCGCGCCGGCGAAAATGCAGCCGATGACGATCCAGAGCAGCGCCGCCGGACCCCACAGCGCGCCGAGAATGGGCCCGAACACAGGGCCGACTCCGGCGATGTTCAGAAGTTGTATAAGCCATATCTTCCAGACCGGCAATTCCACATAGTCAACGCCGTCGGCCATGGTTTTTGCCGGTGTTGGCCTGTCCTGCTGCGAACCGAAAACTTTTTCGACAACGGCGCCGTACACTGCATAGCCCACAATCAAGGCAATAACCGCGAGGATAAAATACATGTAATTCGGCATAAAACCTCCTCTTTCAATAAGACGCGAGATATGTCGCCACGGAACACTCAATTGACAATTTCATCAATGAACCCGAACAGTAATGTTTGTCAATAAGATAATTCAGTCAAACTGACTAACTTATTATAATTTATTTATTTTTATTTAAAGAAAAAATGAAAAAGGCGCGAGATGACTATGATGCCTTCATGGGATGGGACGACGACGGCGTTCCTGCCGCTGACGTTCTGAAAAAGTACGACTTGGATTTTGCGATTGCCGATATGAACTGATGCCGTCTCCGCTGTCCGGCTTTCACGCGAGCCTGTCAAATTGCGGGATGCCGGATGGCGCTTGAGGTACATTTCGTTATGTCGATTATAATATATATGCCCATTACGGCATATATTGACAATATATATTGACAATACTGGCAAAGTGTGTTATACAGAAAAAAACTGAC
>JAISOT010000118.1 GCA_031275465.1 Desulfovibrio sp. | reverse complement strand
TGCGGGTGAGGCGTCCGCAACCCGCGCCGTCTACCGCATCGCGAACATGGACTGCCCCATGGAAGAAGCTCTCATCCGCAAAAAACTGGAAGGCATGCCGGGCATAACCGGGCTTGAATTCAACCTCATGCGGCGCGTGCTCGCGGTCAGCCATGAGCTTCCGTCCACCGGGCCCATTGAGGCGGCGCTGAAGTCCATTGACATGACGCCGGAACCCCTTGGTCTGAACCGGAGCGCCGAGGCGGCGATTCCCGAGCAAAGGATTCCCTGGGGGAGATTGGCGATCGCGGGCGTGTTCGCCGCCGCTTCGGAAGTCATCGAACTGCTTCACGAGTGGAATGCGGGCCTTTTCGGAATTGACCCGCATGCCTGGAATATTGGCGGCGTGGAGATCACGGCGCGGCTTCCCCTGGTTTTCGCCGTCATCGCCATCCTTTTCGCCGGTCTGACCACTTACAAAAAAGGCTGGATCGCGGTCAGAAACCTGAATCTGAACATCAATGCGCTCATGTCCATGGCCGTGACCGGCGCGGTCATTATCGGACAGTATCCTGAAGCCGCCATGGTAATGCTGCTGTTCACCCTGGCCGAGGCCATAGAAGCCAAGTCCCTGGAGCGGGCCAGAAGGGCCATCAAGGACCTGCTCGACCTGACGCCTGAAAGGGCGACCATGCGGCGTTCCGACGGTTCCTGGGAAGAAACGGACATCCGCCGGGTGCCCATGGGCAGCATGGTGCGGGTGAAGCCGGGCGAGCGCGTGGCCCTTGACGGCATCGTCACGCAAGGGCGCTCGGCCGTCAATCAGGCGCCCATCACCGGCGAGAGCATGCCGGTGGAAAAAAGCGCCGGCGATGCGGTGTACGCGGGCACCATCAACGAATCTGGCTCCTTTGAATTCCGGGTGACAGCCGGAGCCGCCGACACGACCCTGGCCCGCATCGTCCACGCGGTGGAGGAAGCCCAGGGCAGCCGCGCCCCCATACAGCGCTCGGTCGAGCGGTTCGCCAGATACTACACCCCGGCCGTGTTTCTGGCCGCCCTGCTGACGGCGGCCATTCCGCCCCTGTTCATGGGAGGGGCATGGCTGGAATGGATTTACACCGCGCTGGTCATTCTGGTCATCGGTTGCCCCTGCGCCCTGGTGATCTCCACTCCCGTCAGCATCGTCAGCGGCATGGCGGCGGCCACCCGCAACGGCATTCTGGTCAAGGGCGGCGCGTTTCTTGAACAGGGCCGGCGGCTTTCCTGTCTGGCCCTGGACAAAACCGGCACGATTACGAGCGGCAAACCCAGGCAGACCGACTTTGCGGTATTGGGCGGTATGGACAGGGCCGACGCGCTTGCTCTGGCGTCCAGCATCGCGGTCCGGTCGGATCATCCTGTCTCCAGAGCCATTGCCGAAAATGCGGCGGAACAGGGCGTGACGCCGCGCGACGTTACTGATTTTGCGGCCATTCCCGGCCAGGGGGTGAGCGGCGTGATCGGCGGCAGACAATGGTATCTGGGCAACCACCGCATGGTTGAAGAACTGGGGATGTGTTCGGGCAGTCTGGAAAAACGGATATTCTCCCTGGAAAAGCAGGGCAAGAGCATAGTGGCCCTGGTGGGGGAAGGAGGGGTGCAGGCCCTGTTCGCTGTGGCGGACACGCTGAGGCGGAGCAGCGTCGAGGCCGTCGGGGAACTGAAAAAACTCGGCATCAGGACCGTAATGCTGACGGGCGACAACGAGCATACGGCCCGCTCCATAGCGGAACAGGCCGGCGTGGATGAATTCAAGGGAAATCTTCTGCCGGAGGACAAACTGGCCGCCGTCGAACAACTCGCGCGAAACGGCAAGGTCGGCATGGTGGGCGACGGCATTAACGACGCTCCAGCTCTCGCCAAGGCCGATATCGGGTTCGCCATGGCGGCCGCCGGGACGGACACGGCCATCGAAACCGCCGATGTGGCCCTGATGGACGACGATCTCAGAAAGATTCCGCGCTTTATCGGTCTGTCAAAGGCCACCCACGCCATCCTCATGCAGAACATAGCCCTGGCGCTCGGCGTGAAGGCGGTATTTTTCGCCCTGGCCTTTATGGGGCAGGCCACCATGTGGATGGCGGTATTCGCGGACATGGGCACAAGCCTGCTGGTGGTCGCCAACGGCCTGAGAGCCGCGCGAAAATAGCCGGCGCACCGCGAAATTGGGGGGGCCGCCCGCGCGGCCCCTTCCCTATGCCATATTTTTTCGCCCGATTGAAATAAACTTTTTGCAATATCCTGACAAACAGGGCATACTGTTCTCATAATCAGTCCCCCAGGTTTCCGGTGAACCGCAATGGTCGCCTGTGTTGCTTTGATTCCGCGAATCCGCTGACTCGCATGGGGGCTGTCCATCCTGATTGAAGGGCGTTGAATACGGATTCTTCGCCTTGTCCGGAATGACGGTGTGGGTGCTCGTCGCGGCAGCCGTCAGTGCCGTTCCCTTTTCTTTAACCCCTATTTATCATGAGGAATACTTCGATGACCACCAAGATGAAAATCATCACCGGCTTTGCCGCCATGATCGTCCTGTTGGCCTGTGTTTCCGCCATCGGCTACAGAGGGCTGACCGGCGCTTCGCAACTGTTTCTCGACTTCGACAGGGTTGCAACGCTGAACGTGATCTCAAGCGACGGCGTTACAGGCATCAACACCTCCGCCTATTACCTGGAGAAATTCATGCGGTTGTCCAACGGCAAGGATATGGATCTTTCCATCGCCGCTCAGGAACGGACGCTGGCGTCTGTTCTGAAATCGCTCGGATATATTGTTCTGCCGGAACGAAAAAAAGCGATGGAGCAAGCGGCGGCCCGCTTGCGGGAGTATGTGGAGGCCCTCAGGCAGATGAAAAACGCCCTGGCCCCGTGGTACGCCGATTACCTGCGGACCATCAAGCCGAATTTCGAAACTTCGGAAAAGACGCTCGGCGACCTTGGCGCTCTTGCGCTACAGGCGAACAACACCGCCCTGCTCGGCCGGATCAACGACGCCTGGCGCCTGCTCGGCAGCCTGAACACGGCCATCGACAATTTCCGCCAGCGGGGCGTAAAAGAGAACGCCGCCGTGGTGGACAGGCTGCTGGAACATGCCAAATCCGCCAATGAGCGTTTCAGCGCGTCCCTCTCCACGGAAGCGGACAGACGCTCGTTCTCCGAATACCTGGAGCGCTATGAAACCATCGGCCGCGCATACCGGAAGCACAAGGAGGAAGTCATGCGGGCCGAGGAAATCCTGGAGCGGGCATACGGCTGGGATGAGGAGCTGGAAGGGATCATGAACAAGATCAGCGCGGACGCCAACGCGGATCAGGACAAGAGGCAGGCCGAGGTCATCGTCTCCAACCGCAGCGCCCTGACTCTTATGCTTGTCTCCTCTGCCATCGGCCTTCTCGTTGGCGCGCTGTTCGCCGTGGTCATCATTGTCGGCCTGAACTCGGTCCTGAACAAGGTCGCCGGGTTTGCCGGGGCCGTTGCCGACGGCGATTTTGACTACGACGCGGGCATCAGGGAAAAGGGGGAAATCGGAAGCATGGCGGCGGCCATACAACGGATTCCCCATACTCTGAAGGCGATTCTCAATGACTGCATAAATCTGGAAAGAAAAATCGAAGCCGGGGCAATCGCCTGGAAAGGCGACGCCGACAAATACCACGGCGGATTTTCCACCCTCCTCAAGGGCGTCAACAGCATTCTCGCATGCCTCAACATGGTCGTCGACAATATTCCGTCCCCTGTGGTCATACTGAACAAGGACGCCAGAATTGAATACATGAACGGCGCGGCCAAGGCCGCGGCCGGTTCCGAATATCAGGGCAAAACCTGCAAGCAGGTGTTCAACCGGGATGACGACGGCACCGGCGCTGACGCGCTGATGAGGGCGGCAACCTCCAGACAGCCGGCCAGCGCCGAAACCAGGGCGCATCCCGGCGGCACGGACATGGACGTAAGCTACACGGTCATTCCCATGTTTGACAAGGAGGGCAATCTGGCTTCGCTTCTCCAGTTGATTACCGACCTTACGGCCATTAAAAGCCAGCAGAAGACCATCCTTCAGGTGGCTTCCGAGGCCTCGGAAATCTCCACCCGCGTGGCCGCCGCTTCGGAAGAACTCGCCGCCCAGGTGGAGCAGATCAGCCAGGGAGCGGAGACGCAGAAGTCGAGGGTGGAAGCCACGGCCTCGGCCATGACGGAGATGAATTCCACTGTGCTTGAGGTGGCGCGCAACGCGGGCCAGGCATCGGAACAGAGCGAGCTGACCCGCTCCAAGGCCCAGGACGGTTCCGACCTTGTCGATCAGGTGGTGCAATCCATCAACCAGGTGAACAAGGTGGCCGTCACTCTGCAAACCAATATGCGGGAACTGGGCTCCCAGGCCGAGAGCATAGGCGGGGTCATGAACGTTATTTCCGATATTGCGGATCAGACCAACCTGCTGGCCCTGAACGCGGCCATCGAAGCGGCGCGCGCCGGCGAGGCCGTCCGCGGTTTTGCCGTTGTGGCCGACGACGTGCGCAAACTTGCGGAAAAAACCATGTCCGCCACACAGGAAGTGAGCGCCAGCATCAACGCCATCCAGCACTCGACCCGGACCAATATCGGGGAAGTGAACAACGCGGTGAAAAGCATCGCCGAAGCCACAGACCTTGCCGACTCTTCCGGGAACGCGCTCAGGGAGATTGTGGCGCTGGCCTCGACCAACTCCGCTGTGGTGGCCTCCATTGCCACAGCCGCGGAAGAGCAGAGCGCGACCTCCGAAGAAATCAACAGGGCAGTCGAGGAAATCAACCAGATAGTCGGCGAAACGGCAAACGGCATGATTCAGTCTTCCGCCGCCGTGCAGGATCTCTCCCGCATAGCTCAGGAATTGCGTCGGACCATGGAGGGGCTCGGGTAATCCCAAACTCGCGTCCGGAAGGCGCCGGGAAAAGGCATCCTGTCTCAACGCGCCGGGAGGGCGAAACAGGGGCTGGACCCTGGCGGAGGCCAGCCCCTTCCTGAAGCAGAACCGGGAATTTGGCTGAGGATGCGCAAACCCCCATTGCGGGCAAGTGAAGAGACGCGGGTTACGGGTATGGGAGAGGTGTCACCGCACAAAGCTCGGCAGCCACAGGGCAAGCGCCGGAAAGACGGTGATCAGCAACACCTGCGCCATATTCAATCCGGCAAAGGGCAGAACACCTCTGAAAATGGTCTTCAGCGGAATATCCGGAGCCATGTCGTGCATAACAAAAACATTGACGCCGACAGGTGGCGTCAACAGGCCGATTTCGCACATAATCACGGCATAGGTACCAAACCATATCGGGTCTATCTGGTAATACAGCGTCAAGGGAAAGAAAAAGGGTATGGTCAGAATCAGCATGCCGAACATGTCCAGCAACATGCCGAGAATCAGATAGATCACAGTGGTAATGATCAAGAAACCGCCCAGAGGAAGCCCCATCGCGGCCACCCAGTCGACCAGGGACTGGGAAGCGCCGGTAACGGCCAGAAAGCGTGAAAGAAGATATCCGGAAACAATGATTCCCCAAATCATCGCCGACACAAGGCCGGTGTCAATCATGGCATCGCGCGTGGCTGCCCAGCTCAAACGCCCGCGGCTGATGCAGATGAGCAGCACTCCGGCCACACCCGCGCCGGAGGCTTCCGTGGGAGTGAAATATCCCCCGTAAATGCCGCCTATGACAAGCGCAAAGATCAGCAACAGGCCCAAGGTGCCCTTTAGGGAGATGAGGCGTTCGAACCAGCTGCACCCCCCGGCTCTGGGGCCGAGCGCGGGATTGATGATGCAGCGTATGGCGATATAGGCGCAGTACAGGAGAGTAAGCGTGATCCCGGGGATGACGCCTGCCAGAAACAGACCTCCTATTGACGTGTTGGTCAACACGCCGTAAGTGATAAATCCCAGGCTCGGAGGAATAAGCACGGCCAGAGTGCCCGCAGAAGTGAGGGCGCCGGACGAGAGAGCATCGTCATAGTTGTAGCGTTTCAGTTCCGGCCTGATAATAGTTGACATGGTGGCCACCGAGGCCACGCTTGAGCCTGTTACCGCGCCGAATGCGGCGCAGGTGACGACAGTGGACATCGCCAGGCCCCCGGGGAGGAACCCCAGCCATTTCTGGATGCATTCGAAAAGTTCCTTGGCAATCCCCGTGTGATAAATCATCTTGCCCATAAAGACAAAAAGGGGAATGCAGATAAGGATGAAATCCATGCCGGTCTGGTTGACGACCAGAATGGCCTGTTGCGTGACAACGGAGAAATCCGTCACCACGCTGAGACCGACAACAGCCACGACGCCCAGGGAAAACGTTACCGGAACCCCTACCACCAGAAGAAGCACCATTGTTAAAAGACCAACTACAGCGATTGTGGTCATGGCCGGCCCCCAATCAATCGCTTTTTTTCCGTTGTCAGACGCAGAATGAACCATATGAGGAGAATAAAAAGCATAGCGCAACTGATGATGACAATGGCGCTCAACAACCAATACGGAATGTGCATTTCGTCCGTGGCTTCATTGACCGCAAGCTGATACGGAATATCCTTGACGGCTTGGAAGGCGATGGCTCCAAAAAAAGTCACCCCGCTGATGACCGTAAGAACATCGGCCGTCTTTCTGAGCCATGACGGAACATTGTTATACAACAAATCCATGCGGATATGCCGGTCTTTCTGCCAGCAGTTCGCCTGGCAGCACAGCACAAGTACAAACAGACAAAGGCCGCAGGCCTCCTGCGACCAGGTTAAACCCGAATTCAGCACATAACGGATAATGATTTCACTGCATATGAACAGAGTCATCAGCGGGAGGGTGACAATGGAAGCGACATTGTGCAATTTTTCCGCCACTGTCCCGAACAGGGTATCCTCCATGGAAAAGACGCTTTGGCTGCGTACATGGCCCATTGGAGCACGACTTCCCGGCTCAACTGTTTCCTGACTTTCTCCATTGACAGGTATCTGCCCTGTAACTATGGATGCAGACTTGTCCATCCATTGCTCTCCTTATGCGTTAGTCAAGTGTAAGAAGTTTTTCTCTCAAGCAATAGACCCAGTAAATTTGGGAAGTATTTTTTCAAAAGGCAAAGTGAAGCAAATTATAATGATTCACTGTATTTTCTATTTAAAATCAATAATCCCCTGCACCGGACGCTTGCTCACCTCTTCAAACACCTGCTCCGGATTCATAGCGCTGTATTTCGCGTCAAGAGATCGCAACTCTTCTACCAGTTCGCGGACCGGCAATCCTTTGGCTCCATTGTCGTCAATAAATTTCTGCCACATTGGCCGCACGGCGTTGCGGAACTTTGCCTTTTCCTCTTCAGGTAGATCAATAAACTCAACTCCGTTTTCCTTCAAAACCTGCCGCGCATACTTATCGTCAATATCATAAGACATGGAGGCCATGTGGGAAGCCTGGCGCAGTTTGTTGTACATGTATTTTTTCATATCGGGAGAGAGCCTTTCAAAAAATTTCGGGCTCAGTGCATAGGGAACTCCCATGTGGCTCAAGCCTATTTTTGTGTGATACTTGCCAAGTTCATACAGTCTGTATGAAACCATGCTGCTGTCCGGATAAAGCACGCCATCCACGACGCCGTTCTGGAAAGAAGTATAAGACTCGGCAGATTGTACCATAACAGGAACAGCGCCCAAAAGAGTCAGCGTGTCGGAACACAGTCCGCCGTAAGAGCGGATTTTCATGCCTTTGAGATCCGCCAGGGAGCGCACTGGTTTTTTGGTAATGAGATTGTATTCGGACGTTGTCACCCATGCGCCCAACAACACGCCCATTTTTTCGTATTCTTTCTTGAAGTATTTGGGGTACAGGGTTTCCATGGCCAGCACCCCTCCGTACGTGGTGCTGAGGGCAAAAGGCAGATCGTTTATCATGCTGAGCTGAAATGAAGCCGGCTGATAGGAAGGGTACGCGTGGGTCAGATCGCAGATGTCCGTCATGGCGGCGCGAAAACCCTGTTTCGCCGTGTGCAGGACGCCGTTCAGGTAATTCTTGAATGTGACCTTCCCCCCGGATTCCTTTGTCACCATTTCTTCCCAGACTTTGAATCCTTCTTTGTACACCGGGTATGTTTCAGGGTAGTACGCGGAAAAGCGCATCTCCACACTCTCCGCGGCGGAGACGCCCTGCCAGGCGCATGCGCTGAAAGCCATAATAAAAGCCAGGATTGAAAACAATTTGCTCATAACCCCTCCGTTAAGGTAAGAAGATGCTCCCTTGTTCAAACCGATTCAAAAAAGGCTTCTGTTCATGGTGAGCGGGGCAATGGCCCAGGCGCGGTATTCAGCCGGCTAATACTTGTGGACCTCCACGCTGAGGCCTGAATCTGTCAGGATGTCTACAGCTCTGGATACCCTGGGCTCCTCTTTTGCCGCGAAGGCATAAGTCCTGCCGAGGGCTTCATATTTTGCGAAACCCAGATTGTGATAGGGCATAATTTCAACAGCGGCCAGGCCGGCATCGCACAGAAAGGAAGCCACCGCCCGGAGATTCCCGTCGTCATCATTGAAACCGGGCATCAGCGGCACGCGTATAACCGCCTCAACGGCGCATCCGGCCAACCTGCGGGCATTATCAAGAATATCTCCATTGCCGGCCCCGGTGCCGCGTTTGTGCGCCGCGCTGTCCATATGCTTGATGTCCAGAAACAGCATATCCAGACAGGGCAATATGCGTTCCAGGGCGTCCCAGGGCGCTTTGGCGCTTGTTTCCAGGCAGGTGTGAAGGCCAATTTCATCGTGCAGCTCTTTTAAAAGACGGTATAAAAAATCCGGCTGCGCCAAAGGTTCTCCGCCGCTCAGGGTCACCCCTCCCCCGCTCTGCTGAAAAAGGCGCCAGTGCTGGCGTACTTCTTCGCAGATCTCCTGAACATTCAGAGCCTTGCCGGAAACGGAGCGGGCGCCGTGAAGGCAATGCGGCACGCACTCGCCGCAGCTGTCGCACACGGCCCGGTCAATACGCAGGGAACCGTTTTTCACGGCGACGGCACGGCTTGGACAGGCGGCGACGCAAGCGCCGCAACCGACGCAGAGATGGGGAAAGAACATCAACTGCGGCGAAGCGTCCTGTGATTCAGGATTGCTGCACCAGCGGCATGAAAGGGGGCAGCCCTTGAAAAAGATGGTCGAGCGGACACCAGGGCCGTCATGCAGGCTGAAATGCTGGATGTCGAATACCGTCCCCCTGAAACCTGTAGAACTCAACGACTACTCCCATTTTTTGGGGTAATGCCGGAAATCCCGCTCAACAATTCAACCGCCGCCGTGCGACACGATGATTCCCTTTTCCTGATCAAAAGATATGCGCAGGTCGGCCAGTGAGGAATAGAGGCTTTTTTCTATAACAACCGGCAAATTCTCCACGGTGAAAAGCAAATCGTTTTCCTCATCGCGTTCATCGTCCAGTGTCACGCCAAGCGTAAGCTTCGCGCAGCATGCTCCGCCTGTTGTCAGACGCGCCACGCGCACAAATCCGTCCTCATGGTCCCGCATGAATTCCCGCAGATTTTCGCGCGCTTCGGGTGTAATCCGCATTGACTGTTCTCCTCGGGCGGCCGGGGGAAACGCAGACTTGTCTCCCCCGGAAACAGCGGTTAAAGAGCCAATTCCGTTCTGGCTATAAGTTCGTTCTGAACGCCCTGGTGCAGGCGGGTAAAGTAGGCGCTGAATCCGGCAACGCGCACCGTCAGCCCTTTGTACTCATCAGGCGTCTTTTGGGCCTTTTTCAGGGTTTCGGAGGCGACCACATTAAATTGTATATGTGAGCCGCCCAGATCCATGTACGACTTGATCAGCGCCAGAAGCTTGCGCGCGCCGGCAATGCCCTGCAAGGAAGAAGGATGGAACTTCATGTTGAAATGGTTGGAGCCGTATTTCACCGTGTCCAGGGCCTGGGCGGCCGAGCCGACAAGGGCCAGAGGCCCTTTTTTGTCCGTTCCGGGCATGGCGGAAACGCTGGCGTCCGTCAGCGGCATTCCCTTTTTGCGCCCGCTCGGCAGCGCGCCTGTGAGCATGCCGAAATAGTTGTGGATTGACAGGGAATAGGCTTCAATGTTGGCTATATGATTACCATAATAATTTTCGTTGACCTTATGGAAATGCTCCATGGCGTCGTCGTACACACGCCGCACCAGAGCGTCCATTTCAGATTCGCCGTTGCCGTGTTTGGGCGCGTTGAGGCACATGAGCCGAATATCCTCCCGGCCTTCAAAATCAGAGGCAAGAGCATCCAGCAGCTGCCGCATGGTCAGCCGTTTTGTGTCGTAGACAAGATGTCTGACGGCCATGAGCGAGTTGGCCGCATCCACGCCGGCTGTGCTGATGACATAGTACAGGTAGTAGTCGGGCCCGGCATCGTATTCGTGTTTGCCGCGCTCAAGGCAGCCATGATACATGGAGGAGCGGAAAGGCCCGGGAACCGTGTCGCTCAGGGCTTTGTTGGCGATTGACCCGTAGGGCCTGATGCGCTCGAACATATGTCTGACCTGGGCGCTGTATGCCGAAAAGAGGCTTTCAAAATCCGCAAAGGATTCGGCAGGCCCGGTATGCTCCCCGATCTGCTTTTTCGTGCCGGGGTCAAAACCGTCGTTCAGCGCGAGTTCAAAGCATTTTGCCAGATTAAACGTCGCGTTTTCGCGGATGAAGGCGGTCTTTCCCGCAACGCCCGTGCCCACGCAACTCATGTTTATGCAGTTACGCGCATCCTCCAGAGTTATGCCGCATTTGGCATGCCGCGCAAGCAGCCTTTCCACGATGACCCGATTGTTCATCCACTGCGGCTGCCCCAGGCCGGTACGGTCAAGCTCCACGGCCTTCAGCAGAAAATCTTCCTTCAGGCCGTCATGGTATAACACGGTAATTGTCGGCTGGATGTTGCGTAATTCTATTTGCGTGTCCAGAAGCAGGTAATCAAGCTCCGTGGTGGCGTCTTCCCCCCGTGAATTGAGGCCGCCCACATTTATCGTATGGCCCGTATGCCCGGAGACGAGCTGGGCATAGGCGACACCCTGGTAATAGCCGTATTCGAGTATCTTGACGAAAAGACATTTCAGCCAGGCGACCGCATCCTCGGGAGCGGCGCCCGCCGCCTTGTCCATCAGATAATAGGGATTGAGATACTGGCCTATCCTGCCGGGGGAAGAGCCGCAGCCGCTCTGTTCGATTTGTATGCCAAGGTGGAGAAACCACCAGGACTGAACGGCTTCCCGGAAATTGCGCGGCGGATTTTCCGGAACATGGCGGCATACCTCGGCAATCTCCAAAAGCTCGGCTCTCCGCGCGGGATCATTCGTTTCTCCGGCCGTCTTTTCCGCCAGATCCGCGTAGCGATGCGCCAGATGCACCAGGGCGTTCATGGAAATCAGCGCCGCGCGGTAAAAATCTATGCGCCGGCTGTTTTCCACGGTAACCTTGAGGGAATGCAGCCGTTCTTCCGTTTCTTTGATGATGGCGCCCAGGCCGCGGGCGACAAACGTTTCATAGTCCACATTGCCGGCGCCCACTGTGTACGTCGCGGTTTCCGTAAAAAGTCCGGCCTTGATGGACGGCCGGGGATCCCAGCCGTGAAGCTGCCCGGACAGTTTTCTGGCTTTGGATGTGGCGCTGCGCTCTTTGAAAAAACGCGCGCTCTCCGTCATCAGCCTCTTTTCCTCCTCGGAAATGTTCACTTTCCCAAGATGACTCATCATGGCCTGATTCATTTCCTTGGATATCCATTCCGAATCCCACTCGGGATAAACGTAAACGCCGGCCGGATGTCCCGCGACAGTGCCCACGACGGGATTCCCGTCCAAAAAAAGCCGTTTGGTCCTCAATAATTTGTCAAAGAGCATGGCCCGCATGACAATTACGGGCTCATGGTCAAATTCCCTGTACGTCTCAAGCAGGCAGGACAGGCGTTCAGTATCTATTTTCTGCGGGGCGTTCAAAAGAAATTCCTTGATCTCCTTCACGGCGGCATTGCAGCGCTCCCTCTGGACAGCCCTGCGCAGCCTGCCGGAGCAATCGAAAATGCCCTGTTCGGCGGCGCTGTCGCCCCGCGGATGTTTTGGGGAGTTCCTGAATTTTTTCGATGCATACAGCATGGCCGCGCTCCTCATCGTTGGACAAATTTTCGAAGGGATTTCAACAGCCCTTTAGCAATGTTCGTGCCAACGGGCTGATAAAAAAAATGGCGTAATATTTCCACAGGTTATTTTTCGACAAAAAATTGCCCGCTTCCCCGCGCATCTCATTAATGGTATGCGTTATTTCATCCTTGAGAGGTAAGGCGTGAAGAATTGAGGAGCAAGGCATGCCGATAACAAAACCGTACCGCTTCGCCCTTCTGACGCATATTCCGTTTGACGCGCAGAGGCACGCGAATTTTCTGGGCGACGGCGACTACACGCTGGATTATTTCAGAATATCTTACAGCGATCCCTTGTTCGGCGTGCAAAAATTGTTGGATCAGGGTTACGAGGCTGTTTTGTTTTACAGCGGATTCGGGCCCAACATCCTCCACGCCGTCGGGCATTCTCTGGCGCTCATCCCCAAAACGGACATGGATATCATCAAAACGCTCCTCCAGGCCCGTGAAATCTCCAAATCCGTCGTACTGCCGGTGCATGCGAACGAAAATATTGAGGTACGCTTTCTGGAGCGCCTTCTGGACATGCATATCCGCGCCGTACATTACGACAGTATGGAAATGCTGCTGGAAAAGAACAAAAAGGCCTTTACCGATGGCGCGCGTGTTTTTGTCGGCGGGGGAGTGAGCGCGGCCATGTGCGCATATGACGGCGTCCGTTTTTTTCCTGTCAGGCCGAATCAGCACAGCGTCATCCAGACCATAAAGCAGGCCAAGGGCCTTGCGGAAGCCAGAAGGCAGGAACGTGAACGCAAAGACCAGCTCATGTCGGTGCTCAAACTGTTTCGCCAGGGCGTCATCTGCGTGGACGGCGAAGGCAGGATTGAATTCAGCAACGACAAGGCGCACGAGTTGTTGAATGTTGACCGCAGGAGACGGCCAAGCGGCGACTTAACGCAATATTACAGGCAGCTCATGATAACCGAGGTGCTTGCGGACGGAATCCCCAGAGAAGACAACATCGTGACTTTGCGCGAAGAACAGTTTGTGGTGACCACGCTGCCCATATCGATTCGATCCGGCCCGCAAGGCGTGGTCGCCTTCATCAGCGATGCGGACTCAATTCAGACCACCATGGGCCGGCTGCGGGAGAGCAGACGCCAGTCCGGTTTTATCGCCAAATTTGAGATGGATGATTTTAAAGGAAACAATCCGGTTGTGCGGCGGGTCAAATATATGGCGCGGACTTACGCCGGCCACTCCGCCCCGGTATTGATTCATGGTGAAACCGGAACCGGCAAGGAGGTTCTGGCCCAGGCCATACACAATTCCGGTTCCCGCAAGGAATACCCGTTTGTGGCTGTCAACTGCGCGGCTCTGCCGGATTCTCTTTTGGAGAGTGAGCTTTTCGGCTATGAGGAGGGCGCGTTTACCGGAGCGCGCAAGGGCGGTAAACCCGGCGTTTTTGAGATGGCGCACAACGGAACGCTCTTTTTGGATGAAATCGGCGATATGGCAGCCGGCGCCCAGATGCGCCTGCTGAGGGCGCTGGAAACCAGGGAAGTGGTCAGAGTCGGCGGCAGCCGCGCCATACCGGTGGACATTCGCGTCATCAGCGCGACGCACAGGCCGTTGCAGAGCGCGTCCGTCCGGGAAAGCGGCTTTCGCCGGGATCTCTTTTATCGGCTGGCGGTACTCAGATTATACATCCCGCCCCTACGTTTTCGTTTTGACGACGTCCCCCTTCTGCTTGAAGATACGCTTACCCGTTACGGCAAAACACCCCGAATGGTCACCGCGGCCATGCTCAACGCCGTGCGCGGCCATCACTGGCCGGGCAACGTGCGCGAACTGAAATCTTTTATCGAGAGTTACATGATCCTGCTGGGCGGCAAGGACGTTGACGAAGGGCTTTTTTTGGATCTCTTGCGCGACTGGGTGTACCATATCCCCGAAACGGAAAAAGATGGTCATACGGAAGCGATGACGGATATAAAAGCCGCCGCCCGAAACGCCAGATACCGGCGCGTTCAGGATGCCCTGCGGGAATGCGGAGGCAGCAGACGCATGGCGGCCGCCCGTCTCGGCATAAGCTACAATACCTTGTGGCGTATTTTGAACGATCGCGATCATGCTCAGGAGAATTCGTCCTGACAATGATTATCGCCAAGACATCAAACATGTTGTGCAACAAATCCATCGCGGCAAGTGGGATTTTCCGTTTCAAAACGGTATTGACAAAAATTTCGTCTCATGACATTTTCTAGACATAAAGCGCCCTGACGGGCTTAATAGGGAATCTCGTGCAAAGCGAGAGCGGACCCGCCGCCGTACACCAGACATAACCTTCTTTTCCCCGCGCGCCACTGGGAATTCCCCGGGAAGGCCGGAAAGAAGCTGGGCAGCCGGAAGACCTGCTTTATTGCTTCGTCGGTGAGGACGGGCCGTCGGCAACGGGGCTTTTGCCGCGCGGTTCATTAAGGGGATAAATTCGTTTCCTCCGCCCGTAGCGCGGGCGGAGTTTTTTGTTCTCTTTTTTGCAAACGCCCCATGACAATACAGGAGCTTTTCCATGCCTTTTTCCGCCATCCTGAAGCGTGACGGGCGCACGGTGGATTTCGACGCCGCGAAGATCACCTCGGCCCTGCTCAAAGCGGGCAAATCCACCGGGGAGTTTGAGGAACGGGAAGCCAGAAGGCTGACCATGCGGGTGCTTTCTCTGGCCAGATCCCTGCATCTGCCGGCGGTTCCGGATGTGGAGAGCATTCAGGACGTCGTGGAGCAGGTATTGCTGGATTCCCCTTTCAGGGCCACGGCCAAGGGCTACATCCTGTACCGGGAACAGCGCGCCCAGCTGCGCCGGATAAAAACCAGGGCCACCACGGATCTCATGGAGGGCTATCTCAACAAAATGGACTGGCGGGTGCGGGAAAACAGCAACATGGGGTTTTCGCTGCAAGGGCTGAACAACTACATTTCTTCCGACATCACCTCGGAATACTGGCTGAGCCGCATTTATACCCCGGCTATCCGCCATGCCCACACGGAAGGGGATTTCCATCTGCACGATCTCAACCTCCTGTCCGTCTATTGCGTGGGCTGGGATCTGGCTGACCTGCTCCGGCAGGGCTTCAAAGGCGTCGCGGGCAATGTGGAGAGCGCGCCGCCCAGGCACTTCCGCTCCGCCCTGGGGCAACTCGTCAACTTTTTCTATACCCTGCAGGGAGAGGCCGCCGGAGCCCAGGCGGTTTCCAATTTCGACACGTTGCTGGCCCCCTTCATCCGCTACGACAATTTGGGCTTCAAAGAGGTCAAGCAGGCCTTGCAGGAGTTTGTCTTCAACATCAACATCCCCACGCGCGTGGGTTTCCAGACCCCCTTTACCAACATCACTCTGGATATGGACGTGCCGGCCATGCTGAAAAATACGCCGGCGATCATCGGCGGCCGGGAGCAGGACGTCGCGTACGGCGACTTTCAGCCGGAAATGGACATGCTGAACCAGGCCTTCGCCGAAGTGATGATGGAAGGCGACAACAAGGGCAGGGTCTTCACCTTCCCCATCCCCACGTACAGCATAACCAGGGATTTTGACTGGGAGAGCGGCCGGTTCGAGGCTGTCTGGAAGATGACGGGGCGCTACGGCATCCCCTATTTTTCCAATTTTGTGAATTCGGAGATGTCTCCGGAAGACGCGCGTTCCATGTGCTGCCGCCTGCGCCTTGACAACCGGGAGCTGCGCAAGCGGGGCGGCGGGCTTTTCGGGGCGAATCCGCTGACCGGCTCCATCGGCGTCGTCACGCTCAATCTGCCCCGCCTCGGCTATCTGGCAAAGGACGAGCAGGATTTTCTCGCGCGCCTGGACCGCCTGATGGAGCTTGCCAGGGAGAGCCTCGTCATCAAGCGCAAGGAGCTGGAGCGCTTTACCGACGGCGGCCTGTATCCTTACACCGTCTTTTATCTGCGGGATGTGAAGGCGCGGACCAACCTGTACTGGGCGAACCATTTTTCCACCATCGGCATTGTCGGCATGAACGAGGCCTGCATGAACCTTATGGGAAAAAGCATTGCCGCGCCGGAAGGGCAGGCCTTCGCCCTGCGGGTGCTCGGCCACATGCGCGGGCGCCTGGAGCGCTTTCAGGAAGAAACGGGCGACTTTTTCAATCTTGAAGCCACTCCGGCCGAGGGCACGTCGTACCGGCTGGCCCTGCTCGACAAAAAGAAATGCCCGGGCATCATCTTCGCCAACGGCAAAGTCGGGGACAAAACCCCGTACTATACCAACTCCACCCACCTGCCTGTGGATTATTCCGCGGATATTTTTGATGTTCTGGACCTGCAGGACAAACTGCAGGGAAGGTACACCGGCGGAACGGTGCTGCACGGCTTTCTCGGCGAGGAGGTCACGGACGCGCGCGCCGTGCGCAATATGGTGCGGGCCATAACCGCCAACTACAGCCTGCCGTATTTCACCCTGACGCCGACGTTCAGCGTCTGCGCCGAGCACGGTTATCTGAAGGGCGAGCAGACCAGTTGTCCTGTCTGCAACGGGGACACCGAGGTGTATTCCAGGGTCGTCGGCTACCTGCGTCCCGTGGGGCGCTGGAATGACGGCAAACAGGCGGAGTATGGGGCAAGGAAGCCGTATGTGATAACGGGCGGAAGGAATCGCGCTTTTTCCGCGTCCCGCGGGACGGAGCTGCAGAACGCGGTTTAGAGCGATGTAACATTGAGAATGTATGAACCGCTCCGCAGGGATTTGTCCGCAAATCCCTGCCGCGGGACTGCCGCAGGGCGAACGTGCTTCGCCGTCAAGCGACAATCCCGAGCGTAACATGCCAACCGGTTGACGCCAAAGGAGATGACGCGATGAGGAGATCATGGGCTACGTTTGCCGCGACGCTTTTTTTCCTGTGCGCCGTTTGCTGCGGGGCATCCCCCGCGGCGCAGCCTCCGGCGAAGGAGGCTGTTCTTATTGTCGCTTTCGGTACCAGCGTGGAGAAAGCGAGAGTTTCCTACGCCAATGTCGAACGGCAGGTCAAAAAGGCCTTTCCCGGCAGGGAAGTCCGCTGGGCCTGGACCGCCAACTCTCTGCTCGGGACGGGATCCAAAAACAGGCCGATGCTGTCAACGCAGGAAGCCTTGGCGAAGCTTGCCGCCGAAGGGACGAAGGAGGTCTCCATCCTTTCGCTGCACATCATCCCCGGCGCGGAATATAACGACCTGAGCCGCACGGCCGCCGCCTTTGAAGGCCTGCCGAAAGGATTGCGGCGCGTGCGTCTCGCCCCTCCGCTCCTGTACGGCACGGACAGCCTGCGGAGCGTGTCGCGGCTTCTTGTCCAGAGCGTGCCGGCGGAGCGAAAAAGAGACGAGGCCGTGCTGTTTGTGGGGCACGGCACGCATCATGCGTCCGGGGTGTATTATCCGGCGCTGCAGTATTATCTGCACAGGCTGGACGGGAACGCTTTTGTGGGGACCGTCGAGGGAGATCTCGATTTTGAAGTCGTGCTGAAAAGCCTGCAAGCCGGCGGGGTGCGGAAGGTGTGGCTGGCCCCTCTCATGACGGTCGCCGGAGATCATGCCGCGAACGACCTGTTCGGCGCCGGAGCGGAAAGCTGGAGGCAGCGCCTCATCGCCAGCGGCATGCAGGTTCAGGCGATTGCAAGGGGGCTTGGCGAATATCCCGCTTTTGTCGCGCAGTGGCTTGACGGCCTGAAAAAGCTGTCCGACCGGGGAGAACGCTGAAATGTGAGCCCGCCGTGCGGATAGGGGCCCTGCAAAAAACCACCATGCTTGACTTTCCCGGCAGGGTCAGCGCCATTGTGTTTGCCCAAGGCTGCAATTTTGTTTGCCCTTACTGCCATAATCCGGATTTGAAGCGTCAGGGGGACCTGCTGGAGCCTGACGGCGTTCTGGAATTTTTAACGCGGCGCAGGCGGCTTTTGGAAGGCGTGGTCATCACCGGCGGGGAGCCGACCCTGCAAGAAGGCCTGGCGGAATTCTGCCGCGAGCTCAAAGAACTGGGCTACGCTATCAAACTCGACACCAACGGCAGCAGGCCGGACGTCCTGGAGCGTCTGTTGCGGGAAAATCTTCTGGACTATGTCGCCATGGACGTCAAGGCCGACCCGCGCCGCTATCCCCGGGAGATATCCGCCGCGGATGCCGGGGACGCGGTATCGGCAAGCGTCGACATCCTCAACGGCAGTCCGGTGCCCCGCGAATTCCGCGTGCCCTGCGCGGAGCCTTTTATAAACAGGGAGAGTTTTCAGGCGATCCTGGAAATGATACCCGGCGATATTCCGATTTTTTTGCAGAAAATACGGCTTGAGCGCGTCCTGGACCCGGATTTTTTTGCGGGCCGGGGGCGCGCCCTGAACCGGGCTGAGATGGAGCTTTTGCGGGCACAGGCGGACAGCCGCGGAAAGACATGCCTGATACGCTGATTTTCCCGCGCGATAAAAACGCCGGCCGCGCCCGGCGGCAAGCCCAAAGCGCGATTGCCCCGGGGGGCGCGGCGCGTCTATAGCATTTTACGCTTGAGATTGTCGCTTGACGGCGAAGTGAATTCTCCTTGCGACAATCTCGCGGCAAGGATTTGCGAACAAATCCTTGCAGAGCGATTTATACATTTTCAATGTTAAATCGCTCTAAATCCCCTCATCAGAACTCCAGGCCCAGCCGTATGCCGCCGGAGACGCCGCTGCGCATGCCGGTATAGGCCTGAAGGCCGCACTCCAGGGTGAGGTTGCTGTTCTTGTGCGGGCGTATGATCATGCCTATCTCCCCTATGCCCGTGGAGCCGGTCATGTCGGGCGCGTCCAGCTCGTGCCCGTCCTGGTTGCGGGCGTGTATCTTGTGGTCGAATTCATACTCGTACGCGGCCCCGGCGTAGAAGGAGAGATGCCTGTCCTCGTCGCGGGTGTAGGTGTAGCGCGCGCCGGCGCGCAGGCGGTGCGAGTTGTCCGGCCTGAAGGTGATGTCCTCGCCCGTGTCCAGCGTGGTCGAGGTTCCGGCCTGATGGGTCCAGTAGTACCTGCCCAGGATGTCGATGACGGACTTTTCCGTGATCTGCCATTCGTAGCCCGCGCCCGCGTGCAGGGCGACATAGGGGACGGTTATGTCGTAGTCGGCGTATTTGCCGTCCGTATCGACCAGATCCGTCGAGCGGAATTCGTTTTCCACAAAGCCGGCCCTGAGCGAGCCTTCAAGACGGAAGCCCTTGTGCCAGCGCAGGCGGGACATGAGGCCCAGGCCGTAGTAGCGCAGGGTGCCGTCGCCGTCGAGGCGCTTCTGCCGGGAGGAGCCGAAATCCCCGCTGACGTCGTAGCTGGCCCAGCCGGCGTCGAAGAAGCCGCCGAAGAGAAGGGAGGCCGCATCGCCCGTGCGCTTGACGGCCGCGCCGGCGATGATGTTCGTGGCGCTTATGTCGATGTCCGAGCCGGAGTCGGCGCGCAGATACGCGCCGTCAACGCCGCCGAAGGGCGTCCAGGCGTCGTCGGCCTGTACGGCGAGGTCGGCCTGCTGGTAGCTGTGGTCGGGCAGCCAGCTCGCGCCGTGGACGAGGAAGGCCAGGGAGGCCGCCCGCCCCTCGGACAGTATCCGCGCCTCCGGCGCCGGGCGCATGCCGGCCAGGCGGGCCACGAGGTACCTGTTCGCCCCCAGGGCTTTGGTCTGGTTTTTGTCGACGATGAACTCGTATTCCCGCGTCAGGCCCTGCCGGGCGGTGGCCCGGTTGTTGGCCGGCTCGCCTTCGAGGTAGCCGTCGTGGGTGGCCGGGTCGGCCTCGTCGGTCGCTATCAGGTAGAATTCGTCGCCCGCGCGCAGGGCCGGGCCGGCGGCGAAGTTGGAGAGGCTGACCGTGGCCCCGCTGATGTTGGCGTTGTTGACAACGGGACTGGTGGGATTGTTGATGGTCAGGAGCGCCGTGGAAGGGGTGTTCAGGGTGGTGCCCGGGAGGTTGAAGTGCAGGCGGCCGTTGAGGACGGCGCTGTTGACGTTCAGCCGGTTGCTGCCCATGACGTTGATCCGCCCGCCGGAATACAGGGTGAGGTCATGTTTTGTGGCGTCAAGGCTCATTCCGGAAAGCAGGGTGGTGGTGCTGCCGGGTTCAAAGGCCACCACGCCGTTGGGAGCGGAGGGATCAAGGACAAAGTTGTTCCCCCCCCCCCAGAGGAATTCGCCCGCGCCCCGCACGTACATGTCAAAGGTTTTGCCGTTGTTTTGATTGACCTCAATGGGGTCGTACAGGGCCACCACGCCGCCCGCCTCGGGGGCGACGATGAGCCGGGCGTCGGCATCGGCGTTGTCGGTCTGCATGGTAATCTGCGCGGGATCAGATGGGTCTGTGGTGAAGCTGTCGACAATGCCGAAATACAGGGAGTTGTACCGCGGGGAGCTTCCGTCCTCAATGCGGTTGTTGCGGAATACCGTGCTGTTGCCGTCTGTGGCGGTCAGGGTCAGGGTATGCGGGGCGCCTAGGCCGGGGTTGGGCACGCCGGTATCCACGGTGACGGTGCCGTATACTTTCCGGGCTATGGTGCCGCCGTTATAGGTGTGGGTGCCGTCAAGCAACGAGGTGAAGGTGTTGTCGGTGAACACGCTGTCGCTGATGGTCATGGGAACGGCCAGGCCGTAGCTGTACACGGCTCCGCCCATGATCTGGCCGTCCTTGGCCGTGACGGTGTTCCCGCTGAACCGGCTGCCGCGAATCTCCTCAATGCCGATTAACGAGACGGGGATGGGGGTGACCGTCGTCCCGCTGGTGGCGCCGACAAGACCGCCGCCGTCAATGTAGCTTCCGGCGGTGATGTTCGCGCCCTGAAAGACGTTCCGGACAATGGAGCCGATATAGGAGATGCCGGATTCGGCGCGCACGCCCAGCACGCCGCCGCCGCTGATGAATCCTTCGGTGGCGACAACGGGACGGTCGAAGAGGTTGTCCGACAGGGTTTCAATGTACGCGCTGGCGCCCCCGGCGGCGTCAAAGCCGATGACCCCCCCGCCGTACAGGTGGCGGGAGGACACCGCCACGCCCGAAAAGCTGTTTCCCGAGATGTTCAGGCTTCCGGCAACGCCGGGTGAGTTGGAGTCGCTGCTGTATCCGCTGTGGGCGCCCGCCACGCCGCCCCCGGCGATGTCCCCGGCGACTGTGGTCTCAATTCCGGTAAAGGCGTTGCCGGTCAGGTATTCCAGGATGGAGGACGGCTGGCCGGCGGGAGTGAGGGCACTGTTAACCGCTTCGTTGTCAACCCCGATCATGCCGCCGCCGCGCAGATCGCCGCCCACGGTCACATGCAGATTGCTGAAAGAGTTGCCGGCGACATCCGTGATGACCGCCCAGTGATTCCGGCCTGTGCCGGAAAAGACGTTGGCGGCATCGGCCGCGGAGGCCCCCAGGATGCCGCCGCCCGTCAGGTTCTGGTCAACATTCACATGCAGATCGTCAAAGTAGTTGCCGGTCACGCCGAGCAGGCTGGCCTTGTCCACTGAAGAGGCCCCCACGATGCCGCCGCCGTCCAGATGGCCGTTATAGGCGGAAGCGGGACTGGAGAGGCTGGTGGATGCGCTCACCCGCAGGCCCTTGAAAATGTTGCCGACCACTCCGCTGATGGTGGCCATGCCCATGTTGGACCGCGCCCCGAGGATGCCGCCGCCGTCAAGGGAGCCGCCGTTGCCGGGGGCCAGCGTGCCCGCGTCGACCCGCAGGTTCAGAAAGACGTTGCCGATGGCGTTTTCGAGAATCGAATCAACAGCCTCTGGGGTAATGGGGCCATATTTCGCGTCCCCGCCGTCGTTGCTGTTCAGGCCCACAATGCCGCCGCCCCGGAGGTAGGATCCCGTCTCCACCGTGATGCCGGCGAAAATGTTGTCGGTCAGAGCATTCAGGCGGACCTGGGCGTCGGAAAGGCCGTTGACGCCGATGACTCCGCCGCCGCGCAGGGAGTATCCGGCCTTGACGGAAATGTTGCCGTCCTCGCCGTTGCCGAAGATGTTGCCGCTGGCGCCCAGCAGTTGGGCATAGGTCAGGGCGTCCCTGGTCCGGCTGTTGTTGTTCACGCCCACCAGGCCGCCGCCCAGGATGATGTCGCCGGAATCCACATGGACGTCGGTAACGAGGTTGTTGACCAGGGATTTAATGAATGCCGAGCCGCTTTTGGTGTCCGGGGAGGACACCGCGTCCACGCCGATGATCCCGCCACCCTCGATGTAGGCGCTTCCTTTATGGCTTGTGGCTGAGGATAAGGCGCTTTCGTCGGTGGTGACGGTGATGCCCCTGAAGATGTTGCCGACAATATTGTCTATGCTGGCCGAGTTTGTCGTGGAGCGCAGGCCGAGGATTCCGCCTCCCGCCAGATACTGGTCGTCCCTGTATCCGTGCAGGATGACGGAGATTGCGGAAAATTCGTTGTCTGTGAGATCGCCCATGGCGATGGAGTCGGTGGAAACGTCGCCGACATTATAGGCGCTGCCGATCAGCCCGTTCACCACGCCGCCGGAGGCGGTTGCGTTATTATACGTGTTCTCCACCTTCACGTCAGTAAAATGCAGGTTCGTCAGCGACGCGCCGTTGGCGCCTGAGTTTATGGTCAGCCATCTGGTGTTTTCAAAATTGCTTGGATTGGGTGCGGTATGCGTTCTTGTGCCGCCGTTGCCGGTAATGGTCGTCAGGCCGCCGGGCAGGCCGAAGGCGCCGACCCGGCTCTGGACCAGTGCCTCCAGCGCGAGTATCGCGGCGTTTCGCTGACGTCGCGTCTGCCCCAGAAGAAGGGCGGACAGATCCCCGATCCGCGAGGGCAGACCGATGGAGATGTTGCTGTGGAGGTTTTTGCCGGTGGACGCGGAATTGATACGCACCGCCTCAAGGGCATTGCCGAAGACGAGGGTGCCGGATACGGTGCCTGAGCCGTTAACGGCGTTCTGCAGGGCGTCTTGCGTCGCCCCCCGGGCCGAAGCGGCGGGAAGCAGCAGGCAGGCCAGAAGCGGAAGAACCGCCGGAAATCCCCGGAACGCGGAGCGGAAAAAATTTCGGGAAGGGACGCGGAAAGAAGAGGGAATCGCGGTCATGAGAGAACCTCCCGGCAGCGGCCTTGCCCGAAGGCGAACCGCTGGGTTAACGGCACGGCAAAGCCCCCGATCTTCAAAACGTCGCCACCCGCAAGCGGGTTCACTTCCGCCATGCGGCGGCGCGTCTTTGCGCAAACCGTAAACCGCCGTTGGGGAAAAAGCAACACATTTGTAGGATGAAAGATTTTTTTTGCGCGCGCGCAAAAATACGCCGGATCGGGCGAAAACGGCGCGAAAGGCAGCGGGCGACGCCGGCTCGCGGCCCGGCCCGGTTTGACATCCCCGGCGCATCGCGTATACTGCATCGCGCAGTTCGGGCATAACAACGCGGGAGCAATCGTGAACGACATCACAACCATAGCGGGCCGTCTCGACGCGACGGGCCTGAAAATAGCCATTGTCGCGGGCCGCTTCAACGACTTCATCGTCAACCGCCTTGTGGACGGCGCGGTCGACTATCTGGAGCGCCACGGCCTTGACCGCGCGGGCATCACCCTGGTGCGCGCGCCCGGGGCTTTCGAGCTGCCCCTGGTCTGCCAGAAACTCGCGGCGGGCGGAGCATACGACGGCATTGTGGCCCTGGGCGCCGTGATACGCGGCGGCACGCCGCATTTCGACTATGTCTGCGCGGAAGCCGTCAAAGGCCTCGCCCAGGTCATGCTGGCCCACAACGTGGCTCTGGGCTTCGGCCTGCTGACCTGCGACACCATTGAGCAGGCCATTGAGCGCGCCGGTTCCAAGGCCGGCAACAAGGGCGCGGAGGCGGCCGCCGCCATGCTGGAAACCCTCCGCGTGCTGGAACAGCTCTGATTCATGGGCAGGGGCAAAAAACGCCGCTCCGAGCGGGCGCTGGCCGTTCAGGTTCTCTACGGGCTTTCCTTCGCCCCGGCGGACGGCCCCGACGAACTGCGGCGGGCCTTCCTGCGCTCGCCGCGCAACGCCGGGCGGGCGGAAGAAGCCGCCCTCGCGGGCTACGCCTTCGCCCTGGTGGAAGGCGTGTGGGGCAACAGCGCGCGGCTTGACGAAATCATCGCCCGCCACGCCGTCAACTGGCGTCTGGACCGCCTCGGCCGCATTGAGCTGACGCTTCTGCGCATGGCCGTCTTTGAGCTGCTGTTCTGCCGGGATGTGCCTCCGAAGGCCGTCATCAACGAGGCTCTGGATCTGGCGCGGGCCTTCAGCGGCGAGGAATCCATAGCCTTCATCAACGGCATACTGGACGCCGCCGCCAGAGCCGGGGGAGACGGCGCGGTAATCACTCAAACCATCTCAGGTATCATATGAGCCAGAACCACTACCGCCCGCGGGACATCGAAGACAAATGGCAGGCCCGCTGGCTGGCGCGGAACGCCTTTGCCGCCGACAACGGCGACGCGCGGCCCAAATACTATGTGCTGGAAATGTTCCCCTATCCTTCCGGCAATTTCCACATGGGACACGTGCGCAATTACTCCATCGGCGACGTGGTGGCCCGCGTCAGACGCATGCAGGGCTTCAACGTGCTCCACCCCATGGGCTGGGACGCCTTCGGCCTGCCGGCGGAAAACGCGGCCATCAAAAACCGCACCCATCCCGCCGCCTGGACCTACGCCAACATAGCCAGCATGCGCGCGCAACTGCGGCGCCTCGGCTATTCCTACGACTGGTCGCGGGAAATCGCCACCTGCCGCCCGGAATACTATCGCTTCGAGCAGCTCTTCTTTCTGCGTCTTCTGCGAAAAGGGCTTGTGTACCGCAAAAAGGCCCCGCAGAACTGGTGCCCCTCCTGCCACACGGTGCTGGCCAACGAACAGGTGGTAGACGGCCTGTGCTGGCGCTGCGAGAGCCGCGTGACGCAGAAGGACCTGACCCAGTGGTTTGTGAAAATCACCGCCTACGGCGACGAACTGCTCAATGACCTCGCCCTGCTGGAGGAGGGCTGGCCGGAGCGGGTCATTGCCATGCAGCGCAACTGGATAGGCAGATCCACCGGCGCGTCGGTGAAGTTTCCCCTGGAAAGGCCCGTCGGCGGCGCGCGGGAGATCGAGGTCTTCACCACGCGGCCGGACACCCTTTACGGGGTCACCTTCATGACGCTGGCCCCCGAGCACGCCCTGGCGGAGCCGCTTGCGGAGGCCTGCGAAAGGGCCGCCGAAATCCGCGCCTTCGCGGAGCGCATACGCGGCATGGACCGCCTTGACCGGCAGGCCGACACGCTGGAAAAGGAAGGCGTTTTCACCGGGGCCTACGCGCTGCATCCCCTTACCGGCGAGCGCGTGCCCCTGTGGCTGGGCAATTTCGTGCTGGCCGATTACGGCACCGGCGCGGTCATGGGCGTTCCCGCGCACGACCAGCGCGATTTTGACTTTGCCCGCAAATACCGTCTTCCGGTGCGGGCGGTCATCAGCCCCGCCGGGGAACCCCCGGCAAGCATGGAGGCGGCCTTCACGGGCGAGGGCCGCATGGTCAACTCCGGCCGTTTTGACGGCATGGAAAGCGCGCCGGGCAGGGAGGCCGTGGCCCGGTTTCTGGAAGAGCAAGGCAAGGGCAGGGCAGCCGTGCAGTTTCGCCTGCGCGACTGGAACATCTCCCGCCAGCGCTACTGGGGCGCGCCCATCCCCGTGGTCTACTGCGACAGATGCGGCCTGGTGCCGGAAAGGGAAGAACGTCTGCCGGTCGTTCTGCCCCTTGACGTGACCACGCGGCACGACGGCCGTTCCCCCCTGCCCGGGGCGGAGGACTTCGTAAACTGCCTCTGCCCGTCCTGCGGCGGCGAAGCGCGGCGCGAAACCGACACCATGGACACATTTGTGGAGTCGTCCTGGTATTTCGCGCGCTACACCGACGCGCGCAACGCGGACGCCCCCTTTGACGAACGGGCGCTCCGCTACTGGCTGCCGGTGGACCAGTACATAGGCGGCGTGGAGCATGCCATCCTGCACCTGCTTTACGCCAGATTCTTCACCAAGGCCCTGCGCGACCTCGGCTTTTTTCCGCCGGAGATTTCCGAGCCGTTCGCGCGCCTGCTCACCCAGGGCATGGTGCTGAAAGACGGCGGCAAAATGTCGAAATCCAGGGGCAACGTGGTTGCCCCCACGGAAATGATGGACAGATACGGCGCGGACACCGTGCGCCTGTTCTGTCTTTTCGCCGCCCCGCCGGAACGGGATTTCGACTGGTCCGATTCCGGCATCGAAGGTTCGTCCCGTTTTCTGCACCGCGTATGGCGGCTCTTCGCCGAGGAAAAAGGGCGCATCCTGCCTCTCGGGGCCTGCGGGGCCGCCGCCGGCGACGCGATAAACGACGATGCCCGCGACCTGCGCCGCAAGGAACACCTCGCCGTCAAAAAAGCCGGGGAGGACATGGGCCGCTTTTAGTTCAACACAGCCATAGCCGCCGTCATGGAGCTTGTGAACGCCCTGTATCTGGCGCGGGAAAAACTGGGCGACAGCCCGGAGGATCGGCGCGTTTTTTCCTCGGCGGCGGCCACGGCGCTGACGCTGCTCTCCCCCGTGGCCCCGCACATCTGCGAAGAGCTGTGGGAGGCATCGGGGCACGAGGGGCAGATCGCGGAAGCCGCCTGGCCCTCCTGGGAGGCCGCCGCGACCGCGCGGGACGTGCTGACCGTGGCTCTGCAGGTCAACGGCAGGCTGCGCGGCACCCTGGAAATTGAGGCCGGGGCCGACAACGCCGCCCTGGAAGCGGCGGCTCTCGCGGAGCCGGCGGTGCTGCGGCACACGGCCGGGCTGACGGTGCGCAAGGTCATCGTGGTGCCGGGAAAACTGGTCAATATTGTCGCTGGGTGACTCATGCCCGCAGAAGACCGGCCGCCGGCTTTCACCTTTCTCGTCTGCCCCGACAGCCTTTTGCTCAGACGCCGCCTGGACGCCCTGACGTCCGCCTTCTTCCCCCCGGGCAGGCCGTGGGACCGCCATGTCCACTGGGGCGACGAGGAACCCGCGAAAACGTTCTGGGATCAGCTCGCCCTGCAGGGAATGCTCGGCAGGCCGCGCGCCGTCGTCGTGCGGCAGGCCCAGCAGTGGCCCGCCGAGGTCTGGAAACGCCTCTCGAAAGCCCTGGCGCGCCCTTCGCCGTCATGCCTGTCCTTTTTCTGCCTGGAAGTCCCCTTTGACAAAGGCGGACCCAAAATCCCTCCGCACATCGCCAAACTTCCCTGTTTCGGCTTTGCCGGCGAACGGGGCTGGATATGGCGCCAGGGCGGCCTGGACGAACGCGGCGTCAAACGCTATGCGCGGACCCGCGCCGGAGAGATGGATCTCCGCTTTCAGCCGGACGCCCTGGAACAGTTTTGCCTCTGCCTTTCCCCGGACGCCTCCGTTATCGAGAACGAGCTGCGGAAGCTCGCCCTGCTGAGCCGGGCGGAAAAAGCCGGCGGCGGAACGGGCGCGATAAGCGCCGCCATGACGGCGCTGTGCGCCTCCAGCGCGGAATGCGACATTTTCGCCCTGCTCGGGCACATCGAAGCGGGCAATCTGCCGGCCGCCCTCGGGGAGGCGGCGCGCGACCGGGAGAGCGAATCCCTGTTCTTCCGCCTGCTGGCCCTGCTGGCGAGGGACATGCGCCGGATCTGGCGCCTGAAAGCCGGAGAGCGGGTTCAGCTTTTCCCTTCGGACGCCGGGGCGAAAAAACGTCTGGCCGACAGGCTTGATTTTGCGACCCTGTCCGGGTGCATGGCGCTGGTTATGGATGCCGAATGGCGGGTCAAGAGCGGACGCTGCGAAGCGGATCAATGCCTGGATTTTCTGATGGCGGAGCTGGCGCGCGCGTTCGGGGAAGCGGCGGGGCGGTGAGGCCGCCACCGCTCTCTTCTGCGGCGATTGACGCTTGCGGAGCATTTCAGGCGTGAAATGCTCTGGCCCGCGCCCTGCTTTCAAAGGAAGCCCGGTTGACGACAACCCGCTCGTGGGTCCCTTCGCCGACAAGCCCGGCCTCGTCATGGGCCTCCACGCGAAAGGAAAGCCCTTTGCCGTTGGGGGAAACGGCGACAAGCTCCGCGCGGAAGCGGACGTTCATTCCGGGCGGCGTGGCCGCCAGATGCTTTACGCTGATCTGCGCGCCCACGGTCGTCTGCCCGGGCGGGAGCGCCTCCGCCACAGCGGCGGCGGCGGCGCTTTCCATGCCGGCGATCATCATGGGCGTCGCCAGAACCGCCACAGCGCCGCTGCCGACAGTGGAGGCCAGAAGCGGCCCGTCGACGGTCACTTCCCGTTCAGCCTTCAGGCCGGGCGTCAGGGCCGGGAGCACCTGACTCTCCGCGCGAACGGGAACCGCCTGTAAACGCAGGCGCGGCCGTCCTTATTCGCCGCGAAGATGCTCATCCTCCTCCTGCCGCGCCTTGCAGTTGATGCACAGGCGCGTTACCGGCCTGGCCTTCAGCCGCTGGATGCTTATGTCTTCGCCGCAATCCTCGCAGACCCCGTACGTCCCGTCGTCAATGCGCTGCAGGGCGGCCTGGATTTTGCGGATCAGCCGGCGCTCCCTGTCGCGTATGCGCAGCGTGAACGCCCGGTCGGATTCCGCCGTGGCCCTGTCCGCCGGATCGGCAAAAACCTCATTGCCGTCCGTCATGTCCTCCAGGGTGGAATCGCCTTTCTGCTGTGCCTCTTCCAGCATCTTTGCCAGGAGGGTGCGAAAAAACTCAAGATCATTGTGATTCATGGTCTCTCTCGGTGCTAAGAAATCGCTGTCCGCCCGGCGGGCTTCCGCTTCGGCGAAAGCCGCGCCGGGATGACAAGAGGTCAATATATCCGCGACCGGCTTTTTTGTAAAGAGGTTTTGCCGATTTCCGGCCCCGGGCCGGACTGTTCCGGCCAAAAGCGGGTGCGCCGAGCCGCCGCGTCCTGAACGCCCTGCCCCGCCGGCGGCTTGAAAAAAATCAGGAAATCCGGGACGATTGACAGTATTTGTTTTTACGGACTACACTA
>JAISOT010000105.1 GCA_031275465.1 Desulfovibrio sp. | reverse complement strand
CCGCGTTCTGCGTCAGGCTGGAGGGAGAGGCCTCCAGAGTGTAGGTGGCCGGGGCCGGACTGACGGTGAAGGCGACCGATACGCTCTGTCCGTCCACCGTGGCCGAGAGGGTCTGGGAGCCGATGGTCAGGGCGGTCACGCTCACCGCAATCTGGCCGCTGCCGTCGGTCGTTGCGCCCGTGGGCAGCACGTTGAAATCGCCGCTGGCCGCGAAGGTCAGGCTTTCGCCCGCGCCCACGGCGACCCCGCCCTGCTTCAGGGTAAAGGTCACGGGGGTCGGCGCGTTCTGCGTCAGGCTGGAGGGAGAGGCCTCCAGGGTGAATGTGGTCGGGGCCGGAGCGACGGAGACGGAGAGGGTCACGGCCTGTCCTTGCACTGTGGCCGAAAGGGTCTGGGAACCGGAAGCAAGGGCCTTCAGGTAGGTTACCGTGAACTGGCCGCTGCTGTTGGTCGTTTGCGCGGCTGTGGGCAGATTGCTGAAATTGGGATTGGCCGCGAAGGTTACGCTAACGCCCGCGCCCACCGGGGACCCACCCTGGGTTACGGTGAAGACCACGTTGGCCGCCGCGTTCTGGGTCAGGGGCAGGGCGGGCGTCGCGGAGGTCATTTCCAGAGTGTACGCGGCCGGCGTTCCCAGCAGCGTAAAGGAGGCTTCGGAATTTCCGATTCTGGCCGTGACCGTGACCCTGCCGTCGGACGGCAGGGAGGCGGGATCAAGCCGAACCAGAAATTCGCCCCTGCCGTCCGTGACGTACTGTTTGGAAGAGACGCCGGCATGCGCCGTACGCGCGGAAACAAGCCCGTCGACAAAAGCCCGGATCGCGGCGGCGACGCGGGCCAGAAAACCGCCGGAACTGGGAGGGGCGTCACGCAGGGCCAGCCAGGTTCCGCCGGTGTTCACGGTCACCGTGGCCCCGGCGGCGTAGCCCCCGAAGGTCTTTGTCACCCGGAAGCGGAACAGATTGTCGCCCGCCCGGCCGAGATATTCTATGCGATAGTCCCGCTTGGCCCGGTATTCCAGAATGATTTTGTTTTCCCTGTCCACGAAGTCGTGCCGGGAACCGGACACGGTGCGCAGTTCCGCCACTTTGGCGTGGCTGGCCTGTTCTCTTTCATCCATGCCGAAACGATAGACAAAGTTCAGCCCGAACTCCGTATCCGTCCTGCCCCGCTCGGTCTGGCGCTGCCTGACGAAAGCGGTCAGCAGGGGAAAAGGCGTGAACTCGATGCCGTAGGACCAGACGCGGGGATCCTTTTCCAGCCTGTCCGGGCCGAACATGCCCACGTGCTCGCCGTACCACTGCGTATAGGAGCCGGTCAGGGCGACGTTGCGGTAAAAGGGCAGGTAGGCCTTGGCCCGCAAATCCCAGCCGCGGGCCGGGCGTTCCTCGACGAAATTGCCGTCGAAGTCGCGGGAGCGCTTCCAGCTGGAAAGGGGCCAGTAGTAATTGGACGAGAGTTTCAGCCAGTCGGCCTGCAACTCAAGGCCCGCGCCGCCGCGCTGATGGGAGCGGGTGAAGTCGTTGTCCAGAAAGATGTTGTAGCCCAGCATCAGATCGCCGGCGTCTTTTTCGTCCCTGGCAAAGGGATACCAGCGCTGGCCCAGCCCGAAGTTGCCTATCCAGCGGGTCTGCCCGGCGGCCTCCCCGCTGTTGACGGCCATCGAGCGCGCGCCCATCTGGGTAAAGACCGTGGTGTGTTTTCCGTCATAAAGGGGAAAGAGGACATCGCCCTCGCCGCTCACCTCGCCGTCGACGTTGACAAGAAAATTCAGCCGCGCTTGCGTGCCGTCCGCCAGACCGGCGAGCAGGGATTCGGCCATGCTGTTGGCAAGGCCGCTTGCCCAGGACAGGCCGCGGGAAAGGAACGGGGAGCCGGCCGCGTCCTGCGTTCCGCCGCCCAGAAGCATAAGCTGGCTGGCGTTCCGCCGGGCGGGGGTGTAATCGAAAAAGCGGAAATATTCTCCGGTAAAGGGATTGTAGCCCGGACGAAACACGCTGTCGGGGTTTTGCGGGTCGTAGCCCAAGCCCGATGTCATGAAGGCGGCCGCGCGGCGGCCGTCAAAATCCGTCCCGGCTCTGCGGGCCGTGCCGTCCTGGTGAAAGCCGAGCCCCTCGTCCGTTCCCATGCCGGAATTTGCCGGCGCGGGCACGCCGACAAAGGCGGCGGCCTGTTTCAGCAGAACATCCCGCAGGGAGGAAGCCGCGGGGGAGGGGAGGGGGCTCTTCCTTCCCGGCTGCGCGGCCGCTCCGGCCGTTGACGCGGATCGGGCGGTTCCGGCGGCCTCCGGCGCGGCCGCGGGCGGGGCGGCGGACGTCGCGGCCTTTACCGGTTCAGGCGCTTTCCGCGCCGTCGCTCCGTCGCCTTTTCCCGTGACGCGCAGCGGCCGCGGGCTACCGGCCGCGGGGGCGTCGTCCCCGCCGCTCGCCAGGCCGGCGTAATCGAAAAGGCGGAAATGTTCCCCGAAGGGATTGCGATCCGGGCGAAAACCGCCGGCGGATGTCATGAAGGGGGGGGCCGCGTTTTCGCCCGGCTGCGCGGCCGTTCCGGCCGTTGACGCGGATCGGGCTGTTCCGGCGGCCTCCCGCGCGGTCGCGGGCGGGGCGGCGGACGTCGCGGCTTTTTCCGGCTCGGGCGCTTCCCTCGCCACAATTATTCTGACGCCTTCTCCCGGCAGGCGCGAGACGGCGGAAAAGAAGGCGGGCAGGCAAAGGCCCGCGAGAAGGAGGATTATGGCGGCAGGGCAGATGAAAGCCCGTCCGGAGCGCATGACTGTCTCCTGTCGGGTAGGCATACCCCAACTTATTGCTGCATCAGGTCTTTCATGTGTTTAAGCCATTGGAAACGGTGTTTGCCGAGAGTGTCCGTGACCGTAACGCGCACAAAACTGTTGATGGCTGAATATTCGTGGATGAAGGAGGCCAGAACCATGGAAAAAAGATGCATGTCGCCGATATTGCTGAAGCCGGATTCGTCCAGGGTGAGCAGGATGTCCGTTCCCCGCACCGGGCGGCCTTTCCAGAGGTAGTCCATGGCCTTTGCCTCAAGGGAGACGATGGAGTCGATACGTTTTTTGTTGGCTCCCAGGTGCAGGGAGCTGGTTTTTTCCGGCAGATAGACAAAAAGCAGGGAACGCAGGGTGCCGGCGTCGGCCAGGGGCAGATAGTTGAGGTACAGGTGGGCCAGCATGGCCCAGAGCACATTGCCTTCGGCCGGCGGCGGCACGGGGTTGGTGGGCGGCGTAAGGTTGGAGAAATCGGCCAGGGCCGGAGAGGAGGAGAGGGGCAGGCGCACGTCGCCGCTGTTCAGGCGCGCGGGCAGAGCGCCGTTGCTGTAGAGCACGTCCAGGGAAAGGGTTTCGGCTTCCGGCAGGGGGGCGTCCTGGGGGTAGCTCAGATAAAGCTCTATTTCCCGGCGGCCGTTTTCCGCCCCGCGGCAGCGCATTTTGTAGGATGGGGCCGCCTGGTCTTCCCTGACGGGCAGAAGTTGGGTGAATTTCTTTTCTCCGTTCGGCCCCACGCTCTTGACGGAAGTTACGAGGTAGGGGTTGTAGGCTTCGCTTTTCGAGGTGTTGGCCCGGACGGGGTAGGCGTCCTGCCGGTGATCCACCCGGATGGGAATGGTTTCGTAGGGAAAAAGGTTGACGGCGGGCGTGACGAAGAGAGCGAAGCTGTCCTGCGAAAAGGAGGGCGCTTCGTCCTCGGACTGGCGCAGCGCCAGGGTGCAGGAAAAGGCGTCCAGGCCTTTCTTGTCCACGCCCATGTCCGGCAGCGGGATGTCCAGAAAGAAAAATTTTTCCGGAAAAATAAAGTATTCCTGCAAAAGACGGTAGCCGGGCAGGGCCGTCGGCGGATAGGGAAAAAGGGCGTCTTCGGGCGCAAAGCCCGCCGGGCGCAGACTGTCCGCCGCCAGAACGCGCCGGGTCTGCCCGGACTGAAAGACCAGTTGCTCCGTATGGGCCAGCAGGTAGTACAGGCGTCCGAGAGCGCCGGGCCGTCCGCCCCGCAGGTGCAGGCGCAGGTATTTCAGGCCCTGAAAGGCCGGGGGAAAGGTCATGGCAAAGTCCAGACGCAGGGACGCCTGTCTGCCGGGCCGTTTGTCAAGGGCGACCGCCTCCAGGCGCATGGGGGCGAGCGTCACCGGGCAGGTTGTGCTGAAAATGCAGGAAACTCCGTCCACGTCCGTGGAGCCCACGCGGCTCCCTCTGGGGATGACGACGCTTTCCGCCAGGGACGGTTTGGGAGTGAACTGCATGACGGTGCAACTGGGAATGTCGCGCAGGAGCTGGGGCAGCACGAGTTCCAGCAGATTTTCCGCCAGACGGTCGTAGCTTTCATCCAGTTGCCGGGAGAGCAGCCCGGCCAGAAAGGCGGTGCCTTCCAGAAGCCGCTCCACATCCGGGTCCGAGGAAGGCCCGGAAAGCAGCGGGGCCACCGCGGGGTGCGCGCGGGAAAATTCCGCCGCCCGCTGGCGCAGGTATTCCAGCTCGTTCTGGTAATAGCGCATGTTCGTCATGGGTATGTCCTGCTCTCGTCTTCCTCTTTCAGCCTCACGGCGCCGGCGGCGTCCAGAATGGTTTCAAGGCGCAGCGGGCTTGGGCCGTTTTTTGTCTGTACCGTGGCGCTGAGGCTGAATATGGCCGCCAGCGGCATGTCCGTTCTGGGCTTGTATTCCACGCGCACGTCGGTGAGGCGGGGTTCAAAGCGCATGATCACGCGCTCCAGTTCCTGCTTCAGATCGGCGACGCTCTGCTCCGTGAAACTGCTGCCCAGATCCGTAAGATCGGCGATGCCGTAGTCCGGGGCTATGGGCACGCTGCCCCGGCGGGTGTTGAGCATGGCCGTGAGATGCCGCACCAGGGAGTGCGTCAGGCGCGCCGGATTGTACGCGCCGAGATCCTTCTCGCCTTTTTCCAGGGCGTATACGCGTTCGAGCAGCGTCAAATCCTGCATGGCTTCATTTGCGGCATTCGGCTGCGACGAAGGGCAGCGTGCCGGGGGTATAGGTTGCGCCGCGCAAAATGGACTCGGCCCCGGCAAACTTGTAGCGCAGGGTTATGCCGGTGACCCCGAGTTTTTTCAGCAATGCTTCCTGGCCGGGAAAGTCCGCCGGGTGGAATGTTTTTTCGCCGTACTGGAAGTCGTGGAGAAAATTGATAAAGCCGTTTTCGCCCGGGTAGTTCATGTTCAGCGTGACGGTTCTGAACTTGATGGACAGCCCGGTGTCTCCGCAGCCGTCGCGCTGCCAGGTAAAACGCCTTGAAGCCGGGCTGTTGTAGTTTGTCAATTCCTGCTTGTCCTGCAGGCAGTCCAGGGCGAGGCTCACCGCGTAGGGTTTTTCCAGGGCCTCGTCGTTGACGCCCACGGGCACCGCGTCCACCGTCACGGCGTAGGACCGGGGCATGGGCTGGTATTCCAGCAGGCCGGCATTGAGAAACTGCAGAAAGTCGTTGGTGAAGGGCGTGGAAACGTTCTCCAGCTTCTGCGGCTCATAGCCCTGCAGGGTCACGTTGAAATAGTACTTCAGGGTGTTGTCCGCAAAGTTGCGGACCAGGCCCCCCTGTTCGGCAAAAAGTCCCTGCTGCAACTGCATGGGCGTAAGCGAACCCGCGCGCAGGAGCACCGTGCCTTCCCACATGTCCTGAATGTGGCAGGCGGCGCCGTTGACGAGCCGGGCCAGAAAGAACGCGTACGGGCCGTTGTCTATCAGGCGCATGGGCGAATCCTCCGCCATGTCGGGGTCAATCTTGAGGCGCATGGCGAAGTCGGCCGCTTTGGCCAGGGTCAGCTTGGCTGTGGCGGCGGCGCTGTTTTTTTCGTCCGGCATGGCCTCCTGCACGGCGCTGAAGGCAAGGTCGTTGGAAAAGCTGAAGCGCACCAGCTCGCGCAGGGCGGCCAGATATGCCTGAATTTCCTTGACCAGCAACTGGGCGCGGGCGTGGCGCTCCCGCGCGGCGGCATCCTGGGCGCTGTCGACGGCCTGTTTGTAAAAGTCCTGGACGTCCTCGCGTATCTGCTGCACCAGACCCGGCTGCACCCGTTCCACGTTGGCGCGGGTTTCCAGGCGCAGGGCTTCGGCAAAGACGTCAAGGGAGTCCAGCCAGGCGGGCGACGGCGCAAGATGCTTGCGCACGGGGCGCAGCTCTTCTTCCATGTGCATGGCCAGGGTGAAGAAGGGATTGACGTCGGAGGCCATCACCGTCATGACGTCTCCGGCCAGGGAAACCGTGGCGACGCCCAGAGCTTTCTGGTGGAAGGCGGCGGTGAAATTTTTCCAGGCATCGACGCAACTGCTCGCGTACCAGCGCAAAAAGTCCCCGGTGTGGGCTTTCAGGGTATCGTTTCTGACGATGAGGGAAAGCCGGTCAAGATAGTCCATGGTCACCTTGAAACCCGCGGCCGTGTAGGGCGGGGCGACCAGCACTTCGTCAAACTGGCCCGACAGGGCGCCGGGCCAGAACCGGCTGCCCTTCACCGGCGACACGTCATTCAGAACGCTGGCCCGGTTTATGAGCCATTGCAGGGAATAGCCCTTGATTTCCGGCAGGCGGGCCAGAGCGGCCCTGTAAGTCCGCAGCATGTCCGCCAGTGTTTCCGGATGCTGCTTTTCGTTGTAATAGTAGCGGGCCGTGCTGTAAGCCAGGGACTGGGCCAGCATGGGGATGCCCCCCACGCCGAGGGCGTCCAGCCCGGCCTGGGGCATGGCCGGGATTTTGAGCATGTCCTGAAAGCTTTTTCCTTCCTGCAGGGCGGAAACAAGGTCAAAATTCCACACAAGATCCGAAGCCAGATTAAAAAATTCGCCGTCGCCGCTCGCGTCCGTGAGGCGGCTGAGCTTGTCGTCCAGCCCGCGTCTGGTCAGGGTGAAAATATCCTTGAAAAAGGCCTCGTTGAGCGTGCGGTAAAAATATTCCAGGCTCATTCGCCCCTGCTCCAGACCCATGGAGGGAAGAATCCAGGCATCGGCCGTTTTTTCCATCTGTTCCGTATCGCGGAAACGCTGCTCGAAGGCGAGCAGGCGGCTTGACACAAGCGTGTCCTTCATGGGCAGGGCCGCCGATATGCGCGTTTCGCGCAGAAGGGCGTCGTTGTGCCTGTAGGAAAGGGACAGGAGCGCGGCCAGGCCGAATGTGACCAGCAGCAGCCCCGCATAGGCGAATGCGCGCACCGAGGACTGCCAGCGCAGGTATTCCTGTATGGGGCGGTTCAGGTTGCGGTCCGGGGGCAGCACATGGCTGAAAAAATCCCGCAGAAAGAAACCGGCCGCGTTTTCCTGCGTGCGCAGCAGGCCGCGCATCAGGCCGGCAAGCCCCGGAAAGGCGTGGCTTTGCCGGTCGGCATCCGTCCGCAGGGCGCTGGAGAAGAAAATGCCGCGCAGCAGCGGCGTTTCCTGGTAGGGGTTGTCCGCGAACAGTTCTTCCGCGTAGGCGGCCAGGGCCGGCATCATGGCCTTGATTTCCTCCCAGGCCAGTATGTGATGCGCCGAGGGAGGGGAGCTCGCGCCGTGGCGGTACAGGAAGAGGGAGCGGAATTTGTCCTGAATGTTGTCGAGGGATCTGCGTATCTGCACGCCCACGGGAACAAGATCCTTTTTGTCCGGCGACTGGATGATCTCGCCCAGGGCCTGCGGTCTGGTTTCGGGGGGGATGTCCTCCAGCACGCGGGCGACCCCGGCCGGCAGATCCAGCTTGGTGACCATGAGATAGACGGGAAACTTGGCGCCCAGCACGCGCATGGTTTCGTCAAGGCGGCGCCGCAGGCAACGCGCTTCGGACAGCAGATGCTCCGCCTCGCCGTAAAGCGTGTCCGCGGCGATGGCGATCACCAGGCCGTTCAGGGATTCCCTGCGGCGGTATTTGGCAAGCTGCTGCAGAAATTCCCGCCATTCGGCGCCGTCGGCCGCTTCGTCCAGCGGAACGGCATAGCGTCCGGCCGTGTCCAGCACCACCGCTTCACGGAAGAAATGCCAGTCGCAGTTGCGCGTGTTCGCGCGCTCCCGGCCGGGCCCCAGGTCGGTCTGCATGGCGTTCAGGCCGCAATGGCTGATGGCCGAGGATTTTCCGGCCCCGGTTTTGCCCATGACCATGTACCAGGGCAGGGCGTAAACGGGGTTGCCCGCCGCGCCGAGGTAGGACGTGCGCAGGATGCTCACGGCCCGGTTCCACCGGTTGTCGATGAGCCGCTGCCCGGAGAGGCTGTCCTGGCGGATGCCCTGAGCCAGGGTCACGACCTGTTGTATCTGCAGGCGGCGGCGGCGGCGGAAAATCACCCTGAGGACGAGAATCAGGCACAGAACGAAGACGGCCAGCAGGGCGGCGCCGGCCAGGGCGATTTTCGGCCTGACGCCCGCGAACGGGGCGGCGAGATACGCGCCGCCGAAGAGGACGGCCGCGAGAAGCGTCCAGAGCAGGACGCGCAGCAAGGTTTTCAGCACTCCTTTCATGGCGGCGGGATTCTCCCTGTAAGCGCGTCGTAGAGCGCGTCAAGACGCAGGTTGTAAACGTAGTACAGCGCGGCGACCGCGGCGGGCGGCGCGATCCAGAGCAGCCAGTCCAGAGCGTCGAAGCGGCGCAGACGGTTCAGCGGATCCTTGCGGGCCGGCGCCCGGGGATAGGCCGCCGGAAAAAGCCGCGCGCCGTCCCGCGCGTTCAGGCCGTGCCCGACGGAAGGAACGAATCGGCCGATTTTGTCGAGCCGCTCCCGGATGGCCGCCGCATCGTCAAAAAGCATGCCCGTGAAGCCCTGGCTCAGACAGAGGGCGAACACTTCGAGAACGGCCGCCAGAGACTGCCACTCGGCCCTGTCGCTTTCCTGTCCCTCCGCCGCCGCGGCGGGAGCGAGGGCGCAGGGCGTCAGGCGTTCCGCCTTTTGCAGAAGCGTATCCAGGATGGAGTAGAAATCTTCCCCGGCTGTGGCCGTATTGTGCCGCGCATGCTGCAGCGGGGCCTGCATCCATTCCTGGCGTTCCTTCCAGTCGGAGGTGAGCAGGGTTTCGTCAATAAAGGCGCAAACGGCGAAGTCCGCAGTTTCGGCGAGTTCCCGGTCAATCCCGTCCGCCACGGAGCGGCGGACGGCCTCGTCCAGCAGGCGCGTGAGGCGGCCGCGCAGGACGGAGGCCAGGGTCAGATCCTCGTCGGAGCCGGATTCCCCGGCGGGCACCGGGGAAACAGGCGCGGCATGCGGCGGGCGGCGGGCGGCCAGCATGGCGGTGATGATGGCTTCGTTGAAATGGTCGTTTCTGCGCACGATCTACCGTCCGGTCGCTACAAGTTGCACCTGCGCGCCCTCGGGGGCGCTCTCCCAGAAAAGGCTGATTTTGGCCCGTTTCACGATGTCCAGCCACAGCGGGTGGGCCGCGTCTATGACATACCAGGCGGTATTGCTCCTTTTCACGAAGCCGGGCGGCGCGGATCGCGTTCCGGTCAGCGGCACGCCCGAAACGGCCTTGGCGATGATGGTGTTCAGGCGTTCCTGGGTGCCGAGCTTGGCGAAACGGGGAAAGTTTTCCGCCATGGCTTCCGTAAAGGCGTCATGACGGACGGAAAGCCAGTATTTGCAGGACGGGGAAATGAAGTTTTCCGGAATGTCCGCCGAGAAATAGGGCGGATCGGGCAGCAGGGTGAGCGTCTTGGTCGCCCCCAGGCCCAGATTGCCGAGAAGCCCGAGCAACAGGGCGCAGATCGGCTCAAAACTGTCGCGCGGGCTTTCATGGACATAGCCGGGGAGGCCGTTTTCGTTTGTTGCGGTGCGCCCGAGGCAGTCCATGTCTTCAAACAGGGTGGAAAGCTCCCCGACGAACTGGCGCAGGGCGCCGTACAGGTGCCAGGGGTGCGTGTCCGGCCCATGGCGCAGATGGGCCAGCAGGGAAATGTTTCTGTTCAGGATTCCCAGCGTCGTGAAATTGACCACAAAGGCCATGTCCACGCCTTCGCCGCTTTCGGTGTTCTTGTATCCGGCCAGCCGCCCGGCGCAGGAAATGGCCATGTCCTGCACTTCATGCACCAGGGCCGTGAGGCGCTCGCTCGACTCAAGGCTGAGCAGGGGGGGGAGAAAATTGTGGTCAAGCTCTGTTTTTTCGCCCACGCGGTGCACAAGGGCGATGGGAAGCGTTTCAAAATTGGGATAGCGTTCCAGGTCGGCGTCCCGTATGAGCACGGGCGCATACCTGAGCCGCTGCACCGGCGCGGGGGGGGTGTCGCAGTATGCATCCGGCATGAGTTCGGGCTGTTCGGCGTACACAAAGCGCGAGGCGGTCTGGCTTCCCTCCGGGGCGGCGTTGTTGCCGCCGGCGTTGGGCAGGGCCAGCCCCAGAAAGAGCGTGCCCGGCTTGTCCGGCTCGGGCCAGTCGGATCTCAGGGGGAGGGGGGCCAATGCCGTGTCGTAGGGCACGTTGATCACCGCGCCGCTGGGAAAAACCGCTTCCAGGCTTTCAATTTTCAGGTTCTGGTCAGCGGCGGCGCCGTGCCAGACAAGACGGCGCACGCCCCAAAAGTACGGCAGGCCGTAACGGCGCAGGGGGGCGATCTGCCGCTGCACTTCCTCATCCGCGGCCTGAAAGTGCTGCGGATGCAAAAAAAGCCCCTGGCTCCAGAATATCGGCCGGTGTCCGTTCACTTTGTCAACTCCTTTGCCTCCGTGCGCGGTTTGTCCTTTGCCTTGACTTCGTTGTCCTCTTCCAGCGCGCGGGCGCTCAGGTGCAGCCGCAGATCAAGGCCGCCCGCGCTGTAAATGTTCTTTTTCCAGAACAGATGCCCGCTTTGCTCTTGACTGAGCGGTATTTGCCACAGCTTTGCGGACTGTTCCGGCGTGGAATCAAAATACCCGCACACAATTCCGACAAAAAGCGCTCCTTCGGCCCTGTCCAGAGTGTAGGCGGCCATTTCGGAAGGCTGAAGAAAGAAACGCGTTACGCTTTTGACGGTCTTATCAAAAGCGGTGCATTGCAGCAAGGCGCTTATGCCGTCCTGCGTGCCTCTTGTCTGGTTGAAGGCGTTCTGCTCGTCAAGCTGGTAGACGCACAGCTGGATGGTATGGGGCTTGTCCTCGAAGGTGTTTACATCCTTGGCGGCCTGGAAGCGCAAGGTGATGGCTTTTTCGCCGTAGCCCCAGAGCACGTTTGTCGGATCTTCGGACTGCGGGGTCGGCTTGGGCGGAGGTCCGCCGCCCCCGCAGGCGGAGACGGCTGCGCACAGCAACATCGCCAGCAAAAGGCCGGCGGCTCCGGGCAAACCCCCTGTGGACAGCGGGCGGCGTTTTGTATATGCTTGCTTCATGGCTTGCTCTTTCTTCCCGATTCCCGCCGGCCCGGCGGGCGGCAGCCCCGCGTTGACGGACGCGGGGCAAAGGTTTTTCCGATCCGCGTTTTTTCCGCGCGTCTGGCTTGCGATGCTGGCGGCGCTTTGCCTTTCTGCCTCTTGCGCCCTGGCCCGGCCGGCGGACACGCCCCTGAACAAAACCCCCGCCTGGAAGGACGGTCTTGCCCGTCTGAACGGATACAGGCAGGGCGATTCACCGCCGCCGCCCCTGTATGTCGGCCCGGTTTCGCGGTCCCCCTCCGTCCGGCCCGGACTCCCGCTTTCACCCGCGACATCGCGGCCGTCCGGCCCCCGGCCGGACTGGCGGAACATCATCCGCAACGCGAGCCTGCGCCACGGCCTTGACGAAAATCTGCTGACAGCCGTGATGCAGGTTGAATCCAACTTCAACCGGTACGCTGTTTCCCACAGGGGCGCCCGCGGCGCCATGCAGATTATGCCGGAAACCGGCAGGCTGCTCGGCCTGAGGGATTTTTTTGATCCCGTTGCGAACACGGACGCCGGGGCGCGTTATCTGGCCGAAATGCTGCGCACCTTCAAGCGGCTTGACCTTTCTCTTTCCGCCTATAACGCGGGGCCTGGAGCGGTGCGGCAACATGGCGGACAAATCCCCCCCTACAGGGAAACCCGTGACTACGTGTTTCAGGTTCTTGCCGTGTACAAACGCCTCAGGGATCAACGGGTGAAATGAATTTCCGCCCGCAGGCCCGTCGGCGTCGGTTCGATCCGCACCTTGGCGCTTGAGGCCTGGAGCGCCGTATGCGTGGTCACGAACAGACGCAGATTCTGAGGCTCTATGCGGACAAGCCGCACATCCCTCACCTGCGGCATATCCACGGAAAACTTTTTCTGTTCGACATCCGTGACCCACGGATGCCCCAGGGCCACGACCACAGTGGGGGCGCCCTCAAGGAAATAGTACCCGCGCGCCTTGTCGGGCGTAAATCCGTTTGCCAGGGCCGCGGTATAGTCCGCCTCCAGAACAAGTTTTTTTTCGTCGCCGTCAGCGTTGGGGAGAACCCTCAGGGCCAGGAGGCGGTTCAGCCTGGGGTCGGCCGTCGGCCGCTCCGGCTCGGGTGGAGGGTCGGCCGGCGGTTGCGTCGGTTCGGGGGAAGGGGCGGCGGGCTGTTCGCCGAGATTCGCCCTGACCTGCTCGGTTTTCCCGCTCCCCTTTCCGAAATCCCAGACGTCCCCGCCGATGGCGTAGGCGGATATGGCCGCCAGCCCCAGGCACCAGCACAGAAGCAGCAGAAATTGCGGCTTGCGGGAGTATAAAAAAAACACGGCAACGCTCCAGGTTTATCCGCCCGCGGCGGCCTGTTGGTCAGTTCCCTGCCTGTCCAGCCTTCCCTCCAGGGAAAGCGTGAAATTCACGCCCATGTATTTGAAATGGGGACGGGCGAGTATGGTGACGGCATACCAGCCGGAATCTTCCGCAACCTCTTTAACATCCACGCGGGCCATGCGCAAGGGGCGTTTGCTGCGGGTCATGGCGTCAGGGGTATCCATTTCCGTCACATACCGGCTGATCCATCTGTTCAGCTCGCGGGTTATGTCGTCCCGGCTGCGCCAGGCCCCCACGCTTTCGCGCTGCAGCACCTTGATGTAGTGCGCGAGCCTGTTCATGAGCATCATGTAGGGAAATTGCGTGGAAAGCCGGAAACTGATCTCGGCCGTGAAGCCTTCCGGCGTTTTGGGAAAAAGTTTTGGCTTCAGGGGGGAATTGGCGGAAAAGAATATGGCTTCGTCGGGCGTTCTGCCGATGGCGAGGGAAATGAAGCCCAGCTCTGCCAGCTCGTATTCCCTGCGCTCCGATATGGTGGTTCTGGTGGGGATTTTGTTCTGTATGTCGCCCATGGCCTCGTAACGGCAGCAGGGCAGGCGCGATACAGCGCCGCCGCCGTCCGGCCCGATGATGTTGACACACCAGCGGTATCTGGCGAAGCTGTCCGCCAGGCACGAAGCAAGGGCAAAGGCCGTGTTGCCCCAGCAGAATTCGTTTTCGTTTTCCGGTTTTTCCGTAAAATTGAAAGAGGCCTGCGCCGCGGCGCTTTCATGGCTGTAGGGCCGGCGGAGCAGGAACCCCGGCAGGAGAAGCCCGACATAGCGGGCCACGTCCGCCTCTCTGAAGGAGTTCCAGCGGGCGTAACGCGGCATGTCGAAAATGCTCTTCATATCCTTGAGGTCAGGAAAACGGCCCCAGCTGTCAATATCGAAAAATTCCTTGCCGGCCGCGGCGAAAAAGGGAGCGTGCGCCAGCGAGGCCACGGTCGCGACGTATTTGAGCAGTTGCACGTCCCGCGCGCCGGCGTCAAAGGTATAGTCGGCAATCATGGCCGCCACGGGCTGCCCGCCGAACTGGCCGAACTCCTCCGTGTAGATGTGTTTGTGGAGGCCGGATTTCGTCACTTCGGGCACGTCTTCAAAGTCCGCAAGCAGTTCTTCCTTGGAAACGTTGAGGAACTCCACTATGATGTTCTGGCTGAAGTCCACGCGATCCACCAGAAAGCGCAGCCCGCGCCAGGTTGCCTCAACGGCCAGGAATTCCGGATGATGCAGAATTTCGTTCACCTGGGCCGAGAGCTTTTCGTCTATCATGGCGGTCAGATAGTCAGGAAAGGCTTCGGTGAGGCGCTCCGCGACGGCCTCGGCGCCGGCAAGCCTCAGGAGCGCCCGCAGGCCGCCGGCCAGGGCGTCGCTCTCCTTTCCCCGCGGATCAAGCCGCGCTGCCGCGATAATGTCTTCCAGCGGGCTGCGGGTCATGCTCTATTCCAGAATGGCCGAAGGGCGCAGGCGGGCCATGCGGCGCGACACTTCGTTCAGCTTTTGCGCGTTCTGCGCGTCAAAAAGCGTGAGGGCGCCGCGCGCGGCGCTCAGGGTGTCCAGAGCCAGTTTCGGGTCCCAGTTGTCCAGATCGCGGATTGTGATCTGCTCCAGCAGCGCTTCGGCCAGGGCCAGGGCCGCGGCATCTTTTCCGGCTTCGCAGAGCAGGTTCAACTGGGCGATGGAAAAACGCAGATTTTTCGACGGAGAATCCCTTTTGGCGGCGTCAAGCAGATCAAGAGCGTCCGGGAGCCTGCTCTGGCCGAGCAGTTCCCTGACCTTCTCAAGATACTGTTCTTCCGCGCCGGAAGGCTGGGCGGTCGCGTCTTCAGAGGACCGGGCCGACCGGAGGGAGCTTTGCAGCCAGATCGCCGTTTGCGGCCCGGCAAAGGGAGTTCCGTCGGTAAAGGTCAGTTTTTCAATGCCGGGCAGGCGGGTCAGAAAGCGGACGCTCTCCTCCTGTACGGCTTCCGCGGCCTCCGCAAATTGCTGGCCAAGGTTGGAGAGTGCCTTGTTTACGAGCGGTTGGGCGTCCAGACAGAAAGGGGCTGTGGCAAAAAAATCCTCGGCCTCCAGAGCCGCCTCCAGGGCCTTGCCCTCCTCAATTTTTTGCCGTGCCCGGACCAGAATGTCCGTATTCGGCGCGGACAGGAACGTCTGTCCGTTTTCCGCTTCGGGCGGGGCGTTGATGCCCCCCCACAGGATGAGGCGGTTAAGCCGCCACAGGTTGGCGTCCGTCGGTCCGGCGCGCCTGGCGACAGCCAGATAGCTCTGCGCCGCTG
>JAISOT010000103.1 GCA_031275465.1 Desulfovibrio sp. | reverse complement strand
AGTATGGCGACAGGAACGGTAATCTGCCCTCTGGATGTCACCTTGGCCATTTCCATATTTTCCCCCTTGTTGCATGCCTTGTCTTCCTTGTATTCCTTGGATGGAAAAAAGGCAAGAGAAAAAATATGGAAATGGATTTTTTTACCTCTAATCCGCACGCGCTTCAAAAAGCGTGTGAACAACGTTCACTGCTTGTTCAATCAGATGCAGCTTCTCCAGGAGAACGGAATCCGGCGTATCATCAGAGGATTTTTCCCGTGCCGGCGTCTTCAGACCGCTGAAGCACAAGGTTTCACCTCCCCTGAGTTCAAACGTCCATTCATCCGAACCATCCCGTTCCATACGCACTTTGAGACTTGTGATGGCAAGTCCGCTGTCCAGACCAGCGTCCGCGCTCACACGGTCGTTTTTGGCGCTCACTTCAATTTTGTCCGCGCCGCCATCCGCTCCGCTCAATGTCAGACGCCCGCATTCCTCCAACCGATAGGTATGTCCGGCGACACTAACGTCAGCGCCGACATCATAAATTGTGCGAAAAATCCTCGGCGCGTCGCCATGTAGCGTGAATTGCTGAACAGTGACGTTAAAATCCGACGACATGCGCTCATTGAGCAGTTTCAGTATTCCGGTGGAAACGCTGCCGACAAAGAGATTCCCCGTCCGTGTGTCCAGTGCGACGTCAGTCACCGTTGGCACCGGAATCGCCCTGGCCAGCAACTGCGCTTTGGCCTGCACCCTAAGTTCCTTTTTGCGCATGCGCGAAACCTTGGCTTCGCCGTCGCCGGATTTTTTCTCTTTCAGCAACAGTTCGTTGTAACTTTTTTTCAGCACCGCGGCCGATACGCTTCGCTTGTCGGCACGTATGGCAAAGCAGAGCCAGTCGCCGACTTCCGGCACGGAACGCTCCCACGACGTATCAAGCATGTCTTCCATGCTTGTCCATCCCGCCGCGATTTTTTCACCGTTTGCGTCGCCGTCGCGGAACGCATGTCTTTTAAGGACTTCCGCCGTCACGGCGGCGGGATTGTCCACCTGAAATACTGTCAGCGCCGTAGTTTTACTCATGAATCCAGACATAACGAGTTCTCCTTTGAGGTTTATTTATCAACAAAATTCTGTCCGTATTTTCGGAACAACAGAAACCACCATGCGACCGGAAGCGGAGGGACTGCGCTGTTATCTTCAGCCCGGCGAAGACAGTGCAGAACGGTTGTCAAACCGAGCGAATAATCATGGTGCAAATCCCGCAGGGCGAAAACCATAACTTCATGGGAAAATTCCTCATTTGCCCACAATTCTTTCAGATACGCCCTGTCACTCATTTTCCCGGCCTTGCGTTGAAATCCGGTTTTCCGCCCTTACCGAAAAAGGACGATTTGCAATGCGGATAACCGGAGCAACTGAACAGCTCGTATGGCTTGCCCGCCTTGCTTGTCTTCCGCAGAACGCGCAATGGCTTGCCGCAGTCGGGGCAGACATGCCCGGAATCCTTTGCCGTGGATTTCCTTTCCCCAGGCTTGCCTTTGTCGTCAGGCAAACTGGTTTTACATTCCGGGTAAGCCGTACAACTCCAAAACAACCCATGCGCGCCGTTTTTTTTCTGCATGGCCTTACCGCACACAGGGCATGGAAATACACGTACTCCTCTGATGCGCAGAGCCTCTCCTGAAAGCAGTGGCGCAATCATGTCCGGCAACGCTCTGACCTGTTCGGCCATGAATGACTCCAGAGAGAAAGTCCCTTTGGCGATATTTTCCAGTTTGCTTTCCCACTGAGCGGTGGTCACAGGGTCTTTGAGGACGGGCGGCGTCAAATCCATCACCTGCCACGCAAGGTCAGTGGAAACCAGCGCCTTGCCTTGAGCTTTCAGGTAGCCGCGTTTTTTCAGAGTTTCCAGTATGCCGGCCCGCGTCGCTTCCGTGCCTATGCCCTCATTTTCCTTCAGAGTGGCCTTGGCGGCGGCATCCGCCACAAATCGGTGAACATTGGCCATAGCTTCAATCAGCGTACCTTCCGTCCATTTCGGCGGCGGCGTGGTTTTTTTGGCCAGCTTCTCCACGTCCGCGCAGGTGACGGCATCCCCTTCCATGACTGCCGGCAGGGATTGCGACAATTCCCTGTCCTCTTTTTCCTCTTCATCATCATCCCGCGCGCACGATGTCCAACCGGCATCCAGGATCATTCGCCCGCGCGCTTCCCAAATGGTATTGTCAACAGTCACGCTGATTTTTTGAGATTCATACTGGAGAGGCGGATAAAACTGGAGACAGTATGCCTCAGCAATCATCTGAAAAATAGCGCGTTCGTTTCCGGAGAGGTCTAAAATTTCTCCGGTCGGAATAATTGCGTGATGTGCCGTGATTTTATTGGTATTCCAGGCTTCGGATTTGAGTTTACCGTCCGCGTTGGCGGCAGTCTGTTCCAATCCCGGAACACAATGCAGCAACATCAGAATGCGACTGGCGTCCTCAAACTGTTCCACCGGCAAATACCGGCAATCCGTGCGCGGATATGTCGTCAGCTTGTTTTCATAGAGCTTCTGCGCGGTATCCAGAACTTCCTGCGCCGTCATGTTAAGACGGGCAGACGCGGCTTTCTGCAACGAAGAAAGACAATGCGGCAACGGTGGAGCTTTCTTCTTTTTTTCCCGCGTGACAGCCTTGATGGAGCCTGTTTTCCCGCGTACATTCTGGAGCAGAGAGTTCACAACAGCGGCATCCGTAAGCCTGCCGTCGGAATCAAGCCCCGGTTGTTCATCAGACGGCTTGAAAACGCCTGAAAACGCTCCCGATGGATGCTCAAACCGCGCTTTCAGCGTAAAGTAGTCTTTAGGCTTAAACGCGGCAATTTCCCTATCCCGTGTGACGACCAGATTAAGAGTGGGCGTTTGTACGCGGCCAAGAGACAGTACGCCGTCAAGTCCGGATTCCCTGCCGAGCAGCGTAATGGCGCGAGTGGCATTAAGACCGACCAGCCAATCGGCTCTGGACCGGGCGAGGGCGGCGTCACGCAGGGGAGCGTGTTTCGCGTTGTCAGTAAGTGAAGACAACGCCTTGGCCACGGAACGGGCGTCCAGTGATGCAAGCCATATTCGTTCCACCTTGCCGCGAAAGTGAAAATGTTCCAGCACCTCGTCCACAATAAGCTGGCCTTCTCTGTCAGGATCGCCGGCATTAACCACACTGTCGGCCTTACTCAACAATTCACCGACAACCTTGATCTGCTCCGCCACATCAGAACGCGGACCGACTTTCCATGCGCCGGGAATAATCGGCAGCACGGCTCGGTCCCACTTTTTGTAGGCGGAGTCATAGGCTTCAGGAGAGGCAAGTTCAAACAGATGACCAAAGCACCAAGTCACAATGTCCCGCCCGCAGGCGATAAATCCCGCTTTTTTTTGTCCGCCGCCCAAACCATCCGCGATGGCGCGGCCAAGAGACGGTTTTTCCGCTATAAAAACTCGCATGTTCTCAATCCTTTTTTTACCGGCCTCGCCCGCCGCTCCCACGCGACAGGTTTGACAGGAAATCCATTTGGTACGGTTTCAGCCTTTCCGGCTCAATTTTCATGACTTTGGCCGCACAGTCACTGAATGACGACAAATAATGTTCAGGATCGCGATGCCGCCGCATGGTTACAAGATCATCCGTCGCTATTGCGTATTCCAGGTTTGCGCAGTACCCAAGGGCAGCCCCAATCCGCGTGTTTTTTTTGTCGTCTTTGGTCAAGTAGCAGTATCGCGACAACAAAAATATGTAATTCCTGTCCTCTCTATAGATTTTCAATGACCGCCGCGCGGAACATCTTATCTCATCAGGTTTCGCCATGTAGTTGTTGTCCACTTCAGGCGGCAGCGGGAAATAATATTCCTTCGGGTAATCTTCCCGTGACATTGTTTCTTCAATTTTCCGTCTATAATGCAGGATATGATTACGAATCAGCTTCAGAATTATTCCGTCGCAATGAAACGGATCGCTACCGCCATTTTCATAAACGTCATACCACCGGGCGAAAGAATCTATCAACAATTGCGCGAAATTTTCCTGTTCCATATTGCTCATGACATTTTCCCTATGGTGTCCTGCGGAACCTTCATTTGAAACGAAGGTGGTATTTTCGTGTTTCATGATCAAAACGGCCATCAGTAAACGTATAAAGGTACTCAGAATTGTAGCGTTTCCCACCTTCATCGAAAAATTCGGCGCGAACATTGAGCGTAATCATTTTCAGCAGTTCTTTGCCTTTTCCATCGTCTTTTTCAAAAACCCTGACCGCCACGAGACGGAGCATTTCCGGAAGGTAAGCGGGAATTTCGGCCTCAATCGTATTGGCCCTCCCTGCAAACAGATATTGCTCGCGCATCACGCAAGACATGGAATGCGTGTGCGAGACAACCGTTCCGTCACCCCAGGTCGTCTCGAACTTCAGATTGCCGCATTCGCGGGAAAGGTTGAGATTGTCGTCAAGAAACGCCTCGTTAAAGGCCGGAAGAACATCGTCCAGCGGAACGGAAATATCCACGGTCAAATTTCTGGCCACACCGAGTCCAGTGTTGCAGATTTGAATGGCGGGAGAACGCGACAGATCGCTGAATACAAGAACCGAATATGCGATTTCCGGCCTGTGCCTGGAAAATTCCACCTGCATTTTTCTATCCTCTCTCATCTATACGGATTTACCGTTCCCGACCGGAACCTTCTCGCGCCGGGCGCGTCACTGTTTTTTCCGAAGCAGTTGATTGAACAGTGTTCTCCGGTTGTTGGCCGGCCGCTTGTACTTTCGGCGGAACAGGCTTGACAATATCCTCGTCAGTGAGTATTCTGCCTACAGAAAGTCTCGCTGGGAGTCTGCGCACCTGGGGCAATTGTAGCCTGTTTGTCCGCGCCCATGTGAGGCTTTTCTTTTTGTCCTGGTAGAGAAGCCGCCCGTCCTCAATTTGTCCGATATACCAAGCTTCGTTTTTTTTTTGTATGCGCTGGTAATTTCATTGATGTGCATACGCTGCTGAATTATGTCCAACGTCATTGCAACCATTACTGAACGGCTGTCATGCCTAAGTTCTGTCAATACAACAAAGGAATCAGCGCGCGTTGCCGACTCAAACACCATGATAGGTTCAGCCAATGCCGCAGTTAAATTTTTGAGCAGTGAAGTTGGCAGTTGATGGTCCTCTTTGTCAGACATTGCTTTGGCAAGATTATCGCTGGTAATGGACATGGGGACATCGGGAGCGCCGAGCTTGCGGAGAACATCAGGAGTACGTCCGACAGTAAGCATTCTTCTTGTTCTGTTGGAGACGTCAAATTTATCAAGCTGGCGTCCCCATTCCTCAGTATCCCTCTGCACCTGCTCCCAGGCGGCATGAGCGGCGGCGACTGGATTCACCTGACCCGCGGCCGCTCTCAAGTGTTTGTCGTAGAGTTTCGCAATCTGGTCGTCTGTCAAAGGCATGGAAGATTGTCTCCCTTATCCGCGCCGCGTTCGGCCAGGATGCGTTTCAAATGGCCCAATACGGCCGCCGCGTAGTTTCTGCCCCGTTCCGGATTTCTGTGGAGCGGCGTGTGATAATTCGCTACAGCCTTCCAGTTGAGTCCGTGTTTTCGTATCTCCCCGGCAAGTATCCAGACCCCTAGCTGGATGTTATGGCGCGGCTCAAGCGCGACATGCAAAGGTATTTTGTAGGTTTTGAGCCAGTACACGTTGACCTGCATGATGCCCACATCAAAACTGCGGCCGGCGCTCAGCGCGGCCCGAGCCACGCCGAGCGCCGCCATGCCGTTGGGAGGCCGCACGTCCTTGCCGGAAATATTCAGTATCCACGGATGCATGCCCGACTCCTGCCGGGCTATGGCCAGAGCCAGATACTTCGGCACATCATAACGCGCGCAATGCTCGTCAAAATATGCCTCCAGATCCGCCTCGCGCTCGCGCGCCGTTTGCCCAAACGCGGGAAACGGCGTAATTAGCGCAATGATCACAAGAAAATACCGGCAAAAACACATGGCCTCGCTCCTACATGTCCATGCCTACGGCTTTTGCGCTTTTTGTCTGATCCTTGCGGGCGTTTTCCTGAATCTTGCCGCTGTCCTTGCGCAGAGATGCTTCAAGCACCTGTGAACTCAGACCGGGCATAATCTGATCAAAGACAGCCGTCAGCCCACGGGACACATGCAGATCGTTGAAGTCGGTCAGCCCCCTGGCTTTCTCCTCCGGAGTAAAATCGGGGGAAATCACCTTGCCGCCGACTTCCCTGGCAGCGTCCCACGCCTTGCCGATTCCCGGATTCCTCTCCTGCTGATGATCGTCGTCCGCCATGAACACAATCGGCTTGTCCGGGTATTTTTCACGCAGAGCCTTGGCCACCGGCAACAGGTTGTTCGTGTTGAAAGCGCAAACCACAGGCTCACCAGTACTCATGTGAATACTTGCCGCCGTGGCGTAGCCTTCCGCGATCAGAATCAGCGATTTTTTTGTTTTCCAGTCTTTTTCCGGGGTCAATCACATGGAACGTGCCCTTCACTTCAGCGCCCGGCTCAAACTTTTTCAGATTTTTCGGGGTAATCGTGAGAATCGTCCGGATGGCTCCGGAAGCATTGCGCCCGGGCACGATCAAATTCCCCTGGGCGTCAACCTTCACGCCGAATCCCCCCACCTGTTTTTGGCTCAGGTAGGGATGATCCTTGCTCGCCCAATCGCAATTTTTCCAAATCGCGAAGCAGCGTTTGGCGGCACTATTGTGCCGATCATCCATTTCTTTGGCCTCCGCTTCGCGTTTCGTTGCGGCGTCAAGACGCAGCCTATGAATTTGCGCGCCGGAGAGCATGTGGCCGGAGTATTTCCACTTGCTCTTTTCGCCTGTTTTCCAATTTTCGATGAAACCGGCCGGAATGCCGTCAAGAAAAGCCTTGTAGGAGCCGTTGAGCTTGCCGGATCGGCTGTCAAGAAGCGGCACCCTGTGTATCTGGCCGTCCATCAGCGGCATTTGGCCTTTCAGGTCAAGACCGGCATCCTGCAAAGCGCGCGCGAATTCCTCCTGCGGAGAGAGCGCGGCCTTTTCCGCCGTAAGCGCATTGTCCGGCATCCAGCGCTCGAATGCCTTCAAATCACTGCCAGCCGGCGCATACCAGAGCTTGGCTTCGCCGTCCCATTTCGCGCCGGCGTCTTTGGCAAGATACCGTTGCGTGTACGGCACGTTGAGCCAGGTCTTTTCCTCCGGTTCTCCCTGCTGTCCGGATTCCGCCGAAACCGAAGGCCGATCATCGCGGGCTGACTCAAGCCCTTCAGGAGCCGCCTGATATTCCGCCTTCCGATCGGCGGGCAGTTCCCGCCCGTGTTCCAGATCCTTGATGAAAGCGACGATTTTTTCCGCGTCGCGGCAGGCCCGGACGATCTCGTGCGGGTCTTTTTTCACGCTCTCAACCCACAGGCCCACGTTATCCTGCCGGCCCGGCTCAAACGGCAATCCCATATCCGCCGACAGCATCCAGCGGGCGATTTCCGTCCGAAGTTGCTCGCTCGCGCTCGCTTCCGATCCCTTCGGGCTGAAAGGGCGGTTCATGCGCTCAGGATGCCCGGACGCCAGGGTCAACCCGGAAAGAGCCGTTGCGTAGTATTCCCGCGCGTCCTGGAAACGCTCTTTCGGCGGCATGTAAATGGTGTCGTCGCCAGGGCGGTAGGAGCAGCGCTCCGTATCCTCATGCGCAATGTTCACCTTTGCGTTGCGCAGCATGCTTTCCGCTTGCGCTTCGGAAAACGTGCCGGCCGGCTTCATTTCGGCGCTCAACGGCGACATGCCGTCGATTTCCGACGCATGGAAGACCGTCGCGATGCAGGCCAGCGGCCGGCCCTTTTGATGAACCTGCCAATACTGGATCGCAACGCCCTTCGCGCCTTCACGAATCTGGGAACCATTGTCCCGCGCCTGCCTGGCCGTCATGTATCGCGGATCGGCACTGCCGGTTTCCATCTGCCGCGCGGCAAGCGTCACAAGATTCACGCCGGAATACCGTTTGCCGGTCGCAGGGTTATACGGCGCAACGATTTCGCCCGCCTTCCATTCCTTCTGCCACGGCGCATTGCCCTTTTCCAGGGCATCCACGATTTTGTCCGCGAACTGGTCCACAAACATCTTTTGCGTAGCCATTACGCCGCACCTCCCTCTTGTATTTCATCCATGACGAATGCGTTTTCCTCAAACGCGCCCATGTAGTCGGCGACATCCGGGTCAACCGGAACGCCGATCTCGGCCAGCTCCGGATTTGTTCCAAGCTGGGCCTCCACAACCATCGCCGCCTTTTGCAGATATTCCCGCATTTCATGACTGGCGGATTTCTCAATGTCCAAATTGCTCATAATCTTTTTCTCCTTTTATCTGTTAGACTATTTATATATTGGATAAGTGAGCTTTCGCCCCATTGTCCCATTATTGACGCCAAATCGACACCGCCCTTACCCGTTGCAGACCTTCGGACGGCACGAAACCGAAATAGCGGGAGTCGTAGCTGCCTCTGTGGTCCGCCAGCAAAAGCGCCCGCCCTGGCGGAACTCGTTCCCCCAATTCCGCGCCGCGCAAAGGTAGACCGTTCTTGTCTTCGGGCAGAACGCCGCTCATCGGCTGCAATGCTCCGTTGACGTAAATTCCCTCGGACGCGACGCGCACGGCGTCACCCTCAAGCCCAACGAGACGCTTCAGGAGCGGATGAGCGCCGGACGGGCAATACCCCGGCTGGAGGTAGCCCCGCTCAAGCGCAAGTTCCGCCGCTTCCTTCTCCGGACAAAAGCTGACGTAATCGCCGCGTTCCGGCGTACCGGACGCCACCCTGTAAATGCCCGCGGGCATGGATGCCGTGACGTTCACCCGGAACCCGGCTTCCCAGAGACAGGCGCAGGCCAGCAAGAACGCGCTAAGCGGCAGCAAGACGTTTCGCATACCTTTCCTCAAAACTTTCCTCGCGCTTCCGCGTTTCAGGTGACGGAGCGACCGGCGCGTCAGGGTCCGCGTGAAGCCTGTCGGACACCGACGGCGGCGACATCCTGGAGCGTTCGTTGAAAACCGGATCTTTGAAGTACAGAATCTGCTTGCCCAGAACCGGAGGATTGCCGGCGACGAAAATCAGCATGTCGCCCGGCATGATAATGTTGCCTTCCGCGTCCTTTTGCGGCGCGGCCAGCCGCGAACATTCGTCCGGCGTCAACAGCGGGCGGGCAACTTCCTGAACGCTCACGTTCGCGTTCTTCAAATGCCCGGCGCGTGACCCTGAAAGCGATGTCTTGGTATCCACAACCGTTGTTTTGCCCGTCATTTTCGAGAGAAATTCAGCCGCTTCCGGCGTGTTCGGAGCCGCGCCGACACGGATGTGGCAGTTGCCCATGAGCGAATTGTCCTTGCCGTACTCCTTGTTGAGTTGGGCGACATCCTGCACTATCAGGTACATCTTGCCGCCATAGCCCGCGATATAGGCAATCGCCTTTTCAAGTATTTCGATTTTTCCCAGGGCGGGCAGCTCGTCCATCATGTACAGCACCCGATGCTTGCTCGACGTAACGCTCCGGCCTTCCTCAAACTTCATGGTCCGCGTTTGCTTGTAAATCATCTGCGTGATGATGATGCGGATCAAAGGCCGCAGCCGGATGATTTCACCGGGAGTCACCACAAGATACAGATTCACCGGATGCTCGTGGTTCAGCAGGTCGTCTATCTTCCAGGACGAATACCGCGTGTTTCGCGCAATAATTGGGTCTTTGTATAACGCGAGGTCGGTGACGGCAGTGGAAATCACGCTGCCGCGCTCATTGTCCGGCTTGGCGAGTATCGTTTTCGCGGCGGCGGCAATGAACCGGGCGATTTCCTTGTGTTCCTCAACCTTCCCGTCTCCGAAAAATTCACCGAGGCGCTGCACATGAGGATCGCTTTGCATTTCATTGAACAAATCCGTCTCGGTACGATTTTCGTCACCGAACATGTACGCGAGGTCGCGCAGGTTCGCCGTGCGCTTTTCATTCACGCGCGTCGTAATCATGCAGTGCAGCAACACGCCGGAGAGCAGGGCGGCGGCGTTCTTCTTCCAGTGCGCGTCTTTGCCTTCCATGCTCTTGCCGTCAGGATCAAGCAGCATGTTCACCAGCGTCTGAGCGTCAGAGATAGCCTGCAATCCGTGCAGACGTATTTCTTCAAGAGGATTGTATGGATCGGTGGCTCCGGTGTCGTCAGCCGGGTCGAATCGCACCACCCTGTGCCCCAGGCTTTTGAGATAGGCCGCCGTCAGCGCCCAATTCTCCCCCTTGATGTCGAAAACCAGACTGGAATGCCGCCACGCGAGAAGCGTGGGCAGAATAAGTCCCACGCCCTTGCCCGAACGGGTGGGCATGAAGGCCAGAATATGCTCCGGCCCGTTGTGGCGCAGATACAGAATATTGTTTCTGTGCAGAAAGCCGCCGACATACACGCCAACGCCGTTGAACAGGCTCATTTTCTCAATTTCTTCCAACTTCGCCCATCGCGCTGAACCGTGAATGCTCAGATTGCCCTTCGGCTTGCGCCCGAACATGAGCGCATGCAAAACAAGCCCGGCAAAAGGCACGAAAAATACGCACAGCCCCTGAATCATCGCCCGGTCAACGGCTTCGTTCGCGTAGCGGCCGATCCAGACAAAGCACATCCAGGGCGCGTAAAAATACCCGTACAGTTGACCGCCGAGCGCGGGATGATAGCCGTATGCCTCCGCTATGGACTGCGTTGTCCAGACGCAGGCCGCAAGGATCAGAAGAACGAGAACCGCGATATGGCCGAAAGCGGACGCGCTTTTTCGGGATTCCTGCTGAGGCAGGCCGAAGGAAGGAGTTTCACGGTCGTTCACAAATCATCTCCACGGCCTGTATGGAGCATCAAAAGTTATGTCCTTGACGACAATGAGGTTGAAACGGTAGCCCGGCCTGATTTCAAGCGTCGGCGAAATATTCATGTTCCGGTTGAGCAGATTCATGGAGGACTGCCCCATCGTGGTGGCCAGCGCCGAACCCATTTCATCCTGTACTGACGGATTGCTGTTGGTGGAACTGTTTCTGTCGCTGAGCGCGTCCACGCTGTAAGCCATGCCGCCCGTTATCATGCTCATGATGAGAGCCGAGCCGAAAAGGCGCATGCAGTGATTGTTCACACTGTCGTTAAATCCCGCATATCCACCCTGATCCACGCCGGGCATGCCGCCCAGATCCAACGATGATCCGTCAGGCAGAATGACGCGATTCCAGGCCACAAGGACGCGCTCCTGCCCCATGATCACTCTGGAGTCATACCGGCCGAAAAGACGGCTGCCTTGCGGGATAAGCAGATGCCAGCCGGTCGCCGAGTCGTACACATGCTGTGACACCTGCGCGATAAGCGTGCCCGGCAAATCGGAATTGATGCCGGAAATCATGATGCCCGGCAGAACCGCGCCGCTTTTCAGCTCATATTGACCGCCCGCGTCCCGTATGGAGTTTAACGCCCACTGCCCGTCAGACCGGGAACGCCGTTCAAAATCCTCCTTGTCCTTTTGCGCGGCAGGATCATATTCGCCCGTTTGCGGCCGCGTGACCTCAGAGGCACGGCGGCTTTCCGTTTCCGACTCGCCTTGCCGCGGCGCGAAAGATGACGGCATGACCTGAGGACGCTGCTGCTGCGATGACACCTGCACATTCAGGGGAGCCTGCAACGCCTGCCGCGCCATTTCGGCCTTGTATTTACGCAGTTGCATCAGTTCCTCACGCAATACCGGATCAATGGTCTTACGGGGCGGCGGCGGCGTTTCCGGAAGCGTTTCCGGATTCCCGGCCAGAGGTAATTCCGGCTCCCTGTTTTCCCGCGCCTTGCCGCCTTTCTCGTCTCCCTTGTGGATCACGGGCTTTGTATCCGGCTGCTGTACGAGCTGTTGCCCCGTCTCGCCGGGTTTTCTCCTTGAATCCTCGTTGACGATGAAATAGACAATGCAGCACAACAATCCGCCGACGAGCGCGATCACGCCGTACAGAACCTTTTTGGGCAAACGGCTCACAAAAAGCGAAGGACGGAGTGAAAGCCGTTGCGGATTGCCGTCGCTCATGGCGTGACCCGCGCGCATGTCGTGAAAACAGAAATGCGGTTGAAGTCGTCCAGGGGATATACCCAACCCGTATCATCAGCGCTGAGGCTTTTGTCGGCACTCAGCAGCCTCATGAACACCTGCCATTGCGTATCGTCCAGGGATATTGCCCAGGTCTGAAACGCAGATATGGGCGGGGATTCCGGACCGAAGGCCGCAAGGGAGGGCGCGGTGAAAATCATGGGCGTCGTTCCGGTATTCGTCGGGCAAACCGGCTTGGAAACGGTATCGCCGTTCCGGGCCAGCGCGGCCTCGCGCAGCAACGTGGAATTGCCGGTATCGCCGATGGCCTCAAGACGATTGTTCCGGCACAAAAACAAACCCTGGTACTTGTCCAGGAACACCCGCCCCTGTTCATCATCCGCGCAGGTTTCCGTGCTGATCTCCCGCTCTGTGAATTGCAGTTCCGAGACGCCGCGAATGGCGTGGTCCGTCATGTCCAGTTCGGTCTGCATGGCGTTCAGTTCAGGATGGCCGGGAACCGCCACACGGTAGAGAAAATCCTGTCCCAATGCCGAATCGTCGAACGTCCCCAGAGCGCCAAGATGCCCCGGCCCCGGCGACGGAATGCCCAATGCGCCGAGCGATAAAACCCAACCGCCGCCCGCGCCGTGCAACGTGTCCGCCGTCTGGCCGGGCACGTCGCCGTTGGGAACAAAACCGGCCGAACCGCCCGCGAGCAGGGCGGCGGACGGCACAATGATCGTCTCAAATTTCGCCGGATTGTCGGTCCGCCCACCGGTCGTCAGGACAATGGCCTGAAGCTCGTTCGTTTTCGGCTGCCTGAAATAAATCTGGTATGTCTGCCCCCAGACATTGCGGGAAGAAAAGCCCTGCCGGAGCAAATCATCATTGATGAGATCAGGAACGCCCACGCTTGGCCCGCTTGAGGCCGTCGCCGACGTTCTGAGCGTCTCATCGTGTTTGCGCACATACTCCGACGCGGCCAGCGTCACCATCTTGAGGTGGTCCGCCGCCAGACGTTTCTGCGTCTGCGTATGTCCATAATCCCACAACGAATAGAGCTGCGGAAGTAATATCACTGTTATGAGCAACGCTCCAATTGTACCCAACAGAGGCATGATTCACTCCAATGAAATAACGCTGACAAGATCGCCGTTGCCCACAAAGGACGGGATGGGAATTATGACGCCATTGCCCGGCACAAGACGCCCGTTATCGTTACGTCCGATTGTCTGGCTTCCCCACAGCAAATGCCGGGCGGCGGAAATTTCCTCACTGCCGGCAGGCCCCCAGGCATAACAATTTCCGGAATCAACGCGCGCCCGCCATGTCCGAACCGCCCGCCAGCCGGCAGGCAGGTTGAGAACTCCAGTGGAAATGTCACCGTTGACGCCGGGATGCGTCAGCGCGTACCAAAACGCCTCATTGCGGAAAATGACATAGTTCAGCGCCGCCGCCTTTGCGGGCGGATTCCTGTCCGCCTTATGCGACCAGTCCAGATGCGAGTGCATCAGGGCCATGACGCCGACTAAAAACGCCAGTACCGCCAATGCCTTCATATCGCGCCGTCTCCTTCCGAGGCGATGCGGTTCTTCAAACTCCGCATATCTTCCTTGAGAGACTGGACCTGCCCTTCACATAGTTTTGCCCGCACTCCCAGAACATGCTCACTAAACGGCAACAACAGATGTTCCGGAGAACTGAGAACCAACTTGCCGTTGTTATCAACCAAATCCAGATGGACGACAGCCAAAAGCGTTGAGGACAAATTCAGAAAGGCATTCAAGCCATCCAGCTCACGCGCCCACAACATCAGACGATTCAGTGCCTTGGTAACGTCAACGCCGTGGATTGTGGCCACAACGAGCTGGTGGCTTGAACCGAGCGCGACGCGCAACGACTCCAATGCCGTATATTTTGTCCGTATTTCACCTATGAAAATGATGTTCGGCGACGCCAGACGGTGAGCCTGCACGATATGCCGCGGCAGTTCGCTCTCATCGACAATTTCCGATTGATAGCAATGTCCGTGGTCTCCCCAGTTGCCATTGAGCGGCAGTTCGGCGGGATTTTCAAACGTCACGGCATGGCCGCCGTAAGTTTTCAATCGTTCCACAATATACGCGCTGGCCATCGTCGTTTTGCCCGATGACTGCGCCCCGGAAAACAGTACCAGACCCTGACACTGTTCAGGAGCCATCAGCCAGTTTTCCAGATACCTTGGCAATCCCTGGCGGAAAAACGGCGGAGCATGGCCCGGTTGCCGACGCAGAAACCAGACTGTCTGGTCGTCAATGTTGATCATCCGCGCGACCCGATACCGCACACCATCATGCGTATGCCGAAACGTCGTTTTCCCCGAAAGATTCACCTTCTTCAAATTTTCCCGCAAAACATCCGTTTCCGAGCGGCACTCGACGGGCAGGCCGCGGGATTGCGATCCCGCCCCCCGTTTGTATTGAGCGCGGCCGTCCGGCTCCAGAACAAGATCGGAAAAATCCAAATCAGATAGTTTCATGTTTCACCGCGCCTCAAACACAATCTGGTTGACATTGCCGATATTGCAGTTCTCAACGATGTCCATGACTGGCGTCTCCGGTTCAAGGGCCGCGCCGTTCACCGAGATGCTGTACCATGCGTCAGGCTGGAATTTCGCAAGCTGTACGCACGCAACAAGGGGCAATTCCTCAAGATCAATCGTAAATGACGCATTGCTGTCATTTGCGCTCAACGTTATTGACCCGCCGAAAGCGTGGGCTATGCCGTTACCCTTTTGCAGATTTTTGGGCACCAGGCCGACCTTGATTGCCCTGGCATTGTCCAGGCCCGAATAATCCGTGCTGTTTGCGAACATTGACTGCGTTTGCATGCGCACCGTCACAATATCCTGTTCCAGACTGTTGATTTTAACCAGGGTGAACCCGGTGTTTACCGCTACAGCGGCGGCCGCCGACAAAAAAAGGATGATAAAAATTGTCCCAATGGCTTCCAAAGACATTACAGTCCTCCCTGAGGTAAAAGTTGCTGGTTTACGCCTACGACGGCCAGCGCGAGGCACAGCACCAGTGAAATAATCAACAGCATACACACCGTATTCAGCGCTTTCGCGCTCTTCTGTATCCGCTCAATGCCGTCGTTCAGGAAATCAAGCGCCAGCTCGTACAGCTTGTCGTCAAATCCGGGCAACATCGAATACACGCGCATGTCGTCAACAATGTCCCGATCCGGAAAACCCATGCCGCTTTCAAACATCGCGTCGCCCAAATTGCGTCCCATACGGATCTGCTCCGCTATGGCCCGAACCCGCTCACGCAGATAGGGCGGCGTGTTTTCCGCGGAGATCATGTTTTCCAGCGCGCGCGACATCTGCACGTTGGCGCGCATGAGCGTTCCCAACGTGAGAAGCCAGACGCAGCCCACCATCAGACGGTAGATTGACCAGGGCGGAATTTTTTCCACATACAGACGGTACCGCCCCGTCCAGACCGGAAACGAAACCACGGCGGCGACCGGGAGAAAAGCCGCGATTGTGAAAGCAATCACGCCCCCCCAGGAATTGATGAACGAAGTCACCACATACAGAACGCCGGCCATGCCGCTCCATTGTGACGGGTCCGACGTGACGGCCAGATCGGGCATCACGAATACCGAAACCATCAACAGCACAGCCCCGAAAACCAGGGACAACAACGCCGGATACGCCAAGGCCCCGACTATGGCGGAAACGATTTTCCCTTTGGCGATCATCAGATCCGCCGCCAGCCTCAAGCTGGCGGACAGTTTGCCCGCGACTTCACCGGAGGCAAGCAACATCACTTCCTCCGGAGAAGCATACTCAATTATGCCCTCAGCCAGCTTGTGGCCGGAGGCATTATGCGCCTGCATCGTTTCAAAGATAGCCGCGGCGGCGGAACGGCTCTGCTCACTCTGCATGCGCAGAATGCGCAGACTTTCCTGCAAAGGTATCCCGTTGGAAAGCTGCGTGGCCATCTTCCGCCACACGCGGATACGCTCCTTCCGACCGAAAGAACGCTTGATGAAAAAATTGCGGAGCAAGTCGTTCATCGCACAGGCCCCGGCTCAAACCATTTGTTGTAATTCAGCGGAACGCCAAGGCGGATTCTCGCCGTCACGGGGTCAATGATGCCTTGCCGTAACAGTTCGATGGCATGCTCAATGTATGTGGGATTGCCCTTATCATGCCAAATCTTGTGAGCCTCATACATCTTGCCGTCCCGGAGCAGGGACAGCATTTCCATATCAAGCTCCACCACCTCGGCGACAACCGTCTGGCCGGAAAGCCCCATCTTTTTGCAGTGTTCGCATCCTTCGCCACGCACAAAGACTTTGGACATAATCTCTTCCCAATCCAGAACATGTTTCAGCGATTCCAGGATATTCTTCGGTATCGCCTCCTTCCGCCGTTCCTCGGACAGAGAGCCGTAAAGCCGCTTGCATTTGGGGCACAGCTTGGCAATCAGCCGCTGATATGTAAGCCCCGACAGAACATTGGGATTGCAGAGCGCATTCAGCGGATCACGGATGTTTTCCTGACGCAGCATTCCCTCCATTCGCGGGATGACGCCGAAGGCGTTGTTGGCGTGTATGGTGGTCCATGTGGGATGGCCGGACATGGCCGCGTCCATTGCCGACAGCGCCGCCGCTGGATACCGGATTTCGCCGATGATCAGAACATCCGTATCGCAACGCATTGCGCCGGCAATTTTATTGATATATGCGTCGCCTCTCGCCCGGCTGTTGCCGAGAGCCTCATTCGTAACGACTTTTAACCGATGTACGTCGCGCATCGGATATTCAGGCGGATCTTCAACGGCCACATATGCCCGTTCCGGGCTTTCTATCGTCATGGAAGTGACGACGTGGTTAAGGAATGTTGTTTTTCCGTGCCCGGTCGGCCCGGAAATCACCACCATACCGTCACGTTGCGTCAGGGAATATGTCGTCTCTATATGTACGTGCAGGAAACCCATGACTGTCATCCGCTGCTCCAGCGTTCCTGTCGCGGCCGTGGAGTCATACAACAAGCGTAGTGTCATGAACGTGCCCGTGCCGCTGGCGCTGGCCACCTGATCTTCAGGCTCCGCATGAACGCGCACGGAGTGCATCCCAAGCGGCAGAAGGTCGCGGTTGGTGATGCGTCCATCGTGTTGCTTTAAGTTTGAGAACGACTCACTGTCGGTTGAATCGCAAAGATTGTTATAAATGCACTGCAACAACCACCGTCCCGTCTCGCCTTCCATCTGGGTATGCTCGCAGAGCATGCCCAGAGTGCGAAACTGCACCCGCAGATAATTGCCCAGGTCCGTCAGATGGATGTCGGTCGAGTCGTTCTTGTATGCGCGTTCTATAAGAGAGGTCGCCATTACCTGAATTTCATTGCCGTTCGACACGCAACGTGTCGAAAACCGGGCGTAGTGTTCATCAAAATCAGACGGTTTATGGAATTCAAAATCCACAATTCCGTAGCGACGCAATTCGGCCACAAGATTGACCATTTCACGGTTGCCCTTGAGTTCCTCCGATATGTGCAGCACCCCGTCAATCAGGGCGACGCCTTTACGGACCTTCTCCGGCTTTTCCGCCCAAAACGTATTGTCCAGCATATCATCCTCACTCGAAAGGCAGCACGGTGGTTTTCTTCCCGTTGCGCACCACAACGCCCGCGCTCCGCGAAACCTCGGACACCACCCCGCCCCCGAATTTTTCTCCTTTGCGCAAGGTTATGCGCTTGCCTCCCTCAAGCCGGACAGCGGCCACCAGATTTTCGTCCACGCCGTGGACGGACAGCACTACCGGTCCTTTCCGGCGCGGCGGCGGCAATTGTTCCGCGGAAGGCGCGGGAGATTGAGGTTGTGGCGGCGTCAACGCCGGCAGCGACAGAACAGGCGGCGCGGGCGCTGCCGACACGGATTGGGCTTTCTTCAGTTCGGCCAGCTTGGCCTTAAGTTCCTCAATCTGGACAAGCAGCTTGTATTCCTCAATCTGCACATGCAGATTGGAAAGACCGTCCACATTGCCTGTTTCCGCAATCGCCGGAAGCGGCGACACGGAAACGTCTTTGCCGGATTCTGGTCGCGCCGCTACGGCAACTCCGGAAGGAGTTTTCGGAACGGGCTTGAGCGCGTCGGATTTGTCCACCGGATTGAGGCCGGTCTTTGACGACGCATCAGCCACCGGAGGAGCCGCCTTTCCTTTCTTCGCGGATGGAGCAGCAGGTCTGGACGCGGGAGCATCCAACGTCTGCCAGATATACCAGCCGGCCGTTCCCAACAACATGAGCACAAGCACCCCATAAATGAGAATCAGTTTTTTCTTTCTCGACATCATACGAATCCCTATTTCTTCTTTGAGGACTTCATTAAGGACGATGCCTTTGCATCCGTTCTGGCGAAAATATTGCCGTGCAAAGACCAGACGGCATGTTTTTTCAGGACGATGCGTTCCAGGGTGAAACCGGGAATATCCGTTAACATCCGCCAGAATTTCGCATCTTTCAGATAGGCCACCGAAACTGATTCCAGATCCCACGCGCCTTTCACCCACGGAGCCGTTACCGTAACCTCATCAATCACGCGCTTTTCCGGCGCGTTGAACGTCAGACGCACCCGCACGCTAAACTGTTGCGTCAACTGATATAAAAGTCGCGTCGCCATTTCCTGCGTCAGCAGATTCGGATATGTCTGGCCATTACGGGGCCATACCGTTGACGGACCCCACACCGAAAGACGCGAGACAGCCGACTTCGGCGACTTCAGAGACCCGCCCTGCGGCAAATCCAGATAATTCGCCAGCCGCTGAAATTCCCAGGTCACGGTTACGCTTTTGCCCGCGCATGTCGCTTCACTCATCAACCAGCCTCTGGACATCACCGGCAACTCAAACATGGCCGACAGGCAGGATGAGGCCACATCCCCGACAGCCGGAGCTTCCACCCACGTCTGCCTGAAATGATCCTCGGGCCGGTTCAGCAACGCGCCGCGTTGGGCTTCCTTGTTGAGCCGCGCCTGACGCGCGGACGCAAACATCGCCTTTTCCCTCTCACCTTCATGCCAGAGCGTCGCCCCCCATACGCAGCCGGCCAACGCGGCAATTATCGCGCCAATCGCTATCTGCCTCTTTTTACGGAGCGTTACCGACATGGTGAGCGAAATGATCCGCCCACGGCGGCGCAAAAGAGACTCAATGTCCACACGCAGCAGCGGCGTCAGCCATTGCAGGCTGTCTTCCACCGTGGAGCAGACAACAATGTCCTGATTTTCTATGCCCAACAGTTTCCGCAGCTCATCCAGCTGGGCGTCCGCATCCTCCCGCGTCGTGAAAACCTGGTCGCCCATGCCCACCACCGAATTTTCATGCCGGCAGAAAACCCACCAGAAGACATCACCCGACACATCTTTCAGGGCAAACAGGCCAAGCAGTAACTCCATGCGCACAAAGCCGGCCAGAGAACGCGCCTTTTCATATTTTTCCGGATTGCCCCCGCTGCCGCCGAAACCGCACTGGTTCCGCCCCAGGGCCACCATATCGTATGTGGCGTCCAACTTTTGCGCGCGTTGGAGCAAGCCGGAGCGGGAAATGCGGAACCCTGGGGAAAATACTCCCCATTGAAAACCGACCGCCCAGGGTTGCCTATTGATCACCACCAGCCGCATACTCATCACTCCGTACCGTTCGCGGCCGACTCGACCTCAATCGTTATAACCAGCAACGTCTTGCCGTATCCCGCCTTGCGACCGAAAGACAAAAGCCCGGCGGTGTTGGCTCCGCTCTGCGTCTGCTGCGCGAATCCGGCCAGAACAAGCGTCTGCCGCATCCGCGTCCGTTGCGAAAAGGCCCGCTTGGAAACCTGCGGGAGCTGCACGACTATATTGTCCGTCTTGAACTCTTCCATGCTGTCCAGGGCGGACAAATCCAAATTGTACTGGAGAATCAGATGCCGCCTGTCCAGAATGTGCGGAATCACCGTCATCGAAAATCCGGTCGTGACCTCGCCGGGCGTGACCTCCGACGTCTGGCTGTACTGCGAGGTGTTCAAACTCGCGCCCGCCAGATAGGCCAGCTTTGTGACCGCAAGCGCCGGCAACTTCTGGTTGTTCATAATCAGCCCGCCAGCGGAAGTTACCTGCGTCGCCTTGCCCCACTGCTTGAGCGTCTTCAGAACCGCCGATGAATCCTTCAGTTTCCCCTGGACGATAGTCGCCGAGGCCGTGTTGAGACTGCCGATCGCGGCCAGACTGCCGGCCACGACCGAAACGTCGCTGTTCCTGAAGAGGGCCTGCAAGTCCAGACCGGCCTCCGCGTCGTCATTGACCTCCAGCGACCAGACCTGAACATTAAGCGCAACCTGACGCTCAAGTTTTGTGTTGAGATCATCAATGTACGACGCAATCTGGCGCACATTGCCGGGCCTGTCCCTCACCGTGATTGTCCCGGCCGCCTGATTGCACACCACGGACCCGGCTTTCGACAGCAGCGACTTGACCACCGTCTCCGTATCCTTCCAGACGTCAAACTTGAGCTTCGTGACATTCGTTTGAGATATCTGCGCCGAAGTGCTGTCTGTGGTAACAGTCTGGCTGATGCCGGAACCGCCGATGCTGTTCCCGCTCGTGTTTTCCTTGGACTTGTTGGTTAGTTGCGAGTTGTAGCTGACTTCCCCGGGCGCGCTGTGCAGTGAAAAGGTACGCACCATGAGATGCGCGAACAGCACGGAATTTGTGGAGGCGTTGTAGTCCCATCCGTACCCAGACTGCACGGAAACCTGTTCCAGAAGCCCGCGCAACGGACCTTCATAGGAAATGGAAATATCACTCCTGCCCGATGGAACGGCCAGGGGAGGCTCGCCCGCCCCGGCCTTGATCGGTTCGGGGGCCTCAAGACTCACCTGAACCGGAATGCGCGTCATGTCGCTGATGGTTTCCGCGATGTCCGCGAGAGAACCCCTGGTCCGCAACGTCACCCGCATGTTCAGCGCCCCGGACGACGTTATGGGCACCGCGCGCGCGCCGATGTACGGCTCGTCAACCACGCTGACCGCCCGCGACCGGGAAAGCTCACGCAGTTTTTCCCCCTGGCGTTCCACATCAGCGGACGTGGGCGCATCTTTATGGGCGCACCCGGAGGGCAGCAGGAGCAATACGGCAAGCAGAACAACTATAATATGGCGCAACATGCTTAATTCTCCGTTATTTCAAGGGTCTGGTTGCCCTTGTAGATGGTGATCCGCAACGGGTAGCCCGCGCGTTGCAGGCCGCTGAAAAACCGCTTCACCGCCTCCACGAAATCACCCCGAAAGGCCGTGTATGAGGACATTTCAAAATCCCTGTCGGTATGCCAGACCAGGGTGTACCCGGCCCGCGCCGTCCATCCGTTTATCTGGCCGCGCAGGCTGCCGGGCGTGATCTCCCATCTGTCGTCAGCGAACGCGACAGGCGCGGACAGGGCAACGTTCGTCGCGTCAAGCGGTTTGTACACGTAAGAAAGCGGCACGGACGGCTGAATGGGCGCGGTCTGCGCGGATTGTGACGACATCAGCGCCGCCGTCGTTGTCGCCGGCGTAAAAGCCTTGCCGGACGCCGGATCACCGGATTCAGGAAGTTTGCCGAAAGACGCCGCCGCGGTGGAGGAGGAAACCCCAGGAGCCGAAGGGGGTACGGATTTCCGGGGTTTTACGGCGGCGTCAGCCGGCAAAGGTTTCGGCAAAACGGGCTTTACGGATAAGGGAGCGACGGGCGCGGGAGAATCCGGCAAAGTTCGGGATTCGACCGTGGATTCGGCGTATGTCGCGGCCGGCGGCGTCGTCACCGGAACATCCGGCTCCGGCGCAAGCTCCTTCGCAAAACCGAAGGAGTGTCCGTCAGATGTCGTTACCCTCAGATAGCAGGACGGTTCGCCATGTATCGCATCCAGCGTGTACGAAACGCCGACATCCGCGAACTGGCCGCCCGGCCGAACGGCAAAACCACGCTGACGCAGTTTTTCCTCAAAAGCGCCGCCGAACGCGCCGGGCACGGCATTAAGCGACAGGCTTGTACGTCCGGGAGGATAACGCCGGGCCAACTCATTAGCCGCCTGGACGGCCAACTGTCCGGCCGTCGTCGGATATTCTCCGCTCACGCCGTCATACGCGCCGTTCACCGAACGGAAAACGCAACCGGAAAAACACATGATACAAAGCAGAATCAATAATCTATTCATGTCGGTTCCCTATCCGGCGCAACGTCACGCGCTGCTGTTTGCCGCCGATGCCCGCCAGCAGTACGGCCTCGTCAAAAATGTCGTCCACGGTCAGCGTGTCGTCCTTGACCCGGTAATTGACCATCACGTTTTCCCCGTTCCGACGCACAAGCAGCACCGGCATTTCCGTCTGTGAAACGGTCTTCGGCAGACGGATGAAGGTCTGCCTGCCGTCGTTCCACACCTGAACGGGCTTCCACGCGGCCGAACCGTCCAGCTTGTAAGAAAAATCCAGCTTGGACATGTCAACGACGCCGCCAGCCGTGTCCGCCGTCCGCCATGTTTTTTCCTTCCGTTGCGCCGCGAGCTGCTTTTTTAGCGCGGAATCCGAATCCTCCGGGTAGACAAAGCCGATATACGACATGTGCCCCTTCTTCTGGCTCTTGAACTGGATGTGATAGACCCGGCGATCCGTGGTGATCACGGCCATCGTCTCAAGCCCCGCGTCCATCGGCTTGACCAGAATGTGCGGCGCTTCCGGCGAACCGGAACGCCCCAGAGTCGTTTTCCACCGGGCCGTGTCGCCCATGACCAGCTCGTTCACGAACTCGCCGGGCTGTAATTCAATGTCCGAAACCATGTACGGAGCGCACACCACGGCGGGCATGACCATCCCGAACGCGAAGGTGACGCGCCCGTTTTCTTGCAGCACAGGCGGGACATTGCGGTCTGAAAACGCCCTGGACAGCTTGAGCGCGGTCTGTTCCTTCGCCGACAGCACGACGGGTGCGTCCGAGATGAAGGGAGCCTGCGGCGGCAAATCAAGCAAGTCCAGTTCATTCGGCGTTTGCCGCCCCACTGTGGCGGCGAACGACGGAAACGCCGAAAGCATGACTCCAAGGAAAAGCAAAAGGCGCATCATGAACTTGCCCCGCCTGTGCTCTGTTCTTTCTCCGGGGATTGCCCCATAAAGGCTTTGGCGGCGGCCGCATTTTCAAAAAGCAGTAGTTCCCCCACGGAATTTTTGACCGTCGACCAGAAACCGGCCCGGCGCACCTCAACGCGGTAGCGCCGCCTGCCGCTCAAATTTTTTTCCACGGAAAGACGGATGTCTTCAGCGGCTGGATTTTCCCCGATTTGCATGGCGTCTCCCCCCTATTGGCCCAACAGTTTACTGAACGATATGCCCGTCACAAACCGCGCGTCCGTGACAGGCGGAGTTATGGCGATTGATACCGTCGCCTCATACGCTGTGGCGGATTGCGTCATGCCCGCGTGGTTATTTCGCTTCCCCTTGCCGCGTTTTGCCCCGTTGCGGACAAGATCGTAAAATCGCGGAAGACTCATGTTGATTTTTCCACTTCCAAAAAGCGTGTCGTAAACAAATTTCCGGTTGTGGCCGTCACCAAGCAACCTGTCGATTTCCGACATGTTGGCCAGATACTCGACTACCGCCTGATTGCGATAATCAAGCTCCGCGCGGCGCTCTCCCCCGCCTTCAATTCCGTGGCCACCGAGGTCAACATGCCGACAAGCCTGTCGAGTTTGGAAAACACGTCCTCAATCTTTGATTGCGTCAGATATGCTCCCTGTCGCCGGATGGCGGGGAGAACCTCAGCTGTGACCCATTTGCGAAAGCGCCGGGCCTCCGGTTTGCGGGAGCGGAACACCAGGGCATACAGGCCGGATTCGGAGACGAAGAGCATTTCCTGCCTTCCGCCAGGGGTGTCGGTATTAACGACCCCCTTTTCATCTTCATCAAGCTGCGAAACCGCATCCCGATAATTTGAAATTTCCAGAATCCGGCATACATCCTTGGCGCAGAACCACGGATCGCCTTTTCTCTCGACAGCGCGCACCTGTCCAAAGGAAGGATTTTCAAAAATCCTGATGTCGTTCATTCCAGTTCCCCCTATTGGCCCAACAGTTTGCTGAACGATATGCCCGTCACAAACACGCCGCCCGGGTTGGCGATAATCTGCGCGTCCGTGACCGGAGGCGTTATGGCGACTGATACCGTCGCCTCATACGCCGTGACGGACTGCGTTATCCCCGCGTGATTGCGTACCGTCTCCGTCCACTCCACGCGCCAGGAATCCGCGCTGACAGGCAACGGCAATCCCTTGATTTCCACGGAAACAATGCTTTTTTCCGCGCGCGTGAACGGATTGTTCTCCTCAAGCCAGCTCTTCACCGTCCCCCGCGCCGATCCGGCAAGATACGCCGACAGTTTGTTGATCAATCCCTGTTGCAGCTCCAGGTCCGGCGTGACCGTGCGCCAGTTGTGAATGACTTCCGCGATGTTGGCCTGGATCAGCCGCCTGGGCGTCTCGCCGGCCGCATCGGCGCGGGAAATGGCGGCAGCCCTGCCGGCTACCTTGTCCACCGCGACAATGTACGGCACGATTTTGTTCTGAAGCCCCTGATAGATGTTCCCGGAAACGGAGAGCAGCAGCAGAACAACCAGCAGCAGGGCGAACATCCGCCAGTGCGCGGCGTTTTTCGCCACGCTGCCGAACTGCTCCAGCCATTCCTGCCTGGCGTTCAGGAACGGCGACAAGGCAATGTTGGTTTTTTCTTTTCCGGGCATAATTTCACCTGTATCAATCCAAAATGCCCAACAGCATGCTAATGAGATGGACGACCCCAATGAGCACCACCACGAACACCACCACCACCAAGGATCTCTCTACTCCGAAGAAGAAGCGGGATACGGAATCCCCTAAGGTAAGGGTAGGGCATTCATGCTTCACAGGATGCAATTCCAATGGTGGGTTATCCGTCGTTGTTACGCTGTGATTTTCGGTTTCATCCGCTTCAGCGTCCGCGTTCGGCGGAGCGGGCGGAAATTTCACGTCGATTTCCGAAAAACCGGAAAGAACGAATTCCAACTCGTCCCCCCTTAAATATTTTTCCGCCAACTCGCGCCGGTATTGACGCGCCGGCGCATCAGATTCCTTGAACAGCTTCCGCAAAAGCATGCCGCAGGCAAGTAAACGCAATCTTCGTTCTTTCTTCCGCAATTCGTTAAAAGTTTTATCCAACGCATCAATTTTTTTATTTTCCTCGCGCGTATTATTGCCGCTATCTTTATTCACGAAACCATTATTTATTAAATGATTTATTTTAGCGGCTATCATTCGATTTTCACGACGCTCTTTTTGCATTTTCGCATTTTCTACAGTGGAGTTTTTTTCGCAACTATCATCAATATCCAAAAAGAAGGCCAGCGCATAAGACAGATACCAACCCGTAAGATGTCTTTGCGCCGCATCAAACAGACATTGGCGATCCGTTGCATGCGCATGTCTGAATTCCTTCTGCAACAGCATTCCGTATGTCAAAAGCTGCCGGGTGCGGCTCTGACGCCGCGCTTTGACAATCTTGCCCCTGAGGGCTTCAATTCTGGATTCAATGGGCTTTTTCATTACGCCGCTCCCCTTTCCTCAAGCCAGACATCCACCCATCCGTCCGGCCCGTGTTCCTTTTCCAGCCGCTTGATGCGCGCCACGCTTTCCTTGTCCGACGCGCCCACGAACGCCAATGCCCTGCGGCCCAGCGCGAGCTGCACCATGCGGCTGCCCTCGGACGACACGACGTAGTAATCCCGCTTGGGCACGGCCGACGCGATAAGCTCCACCTGACGCTCATTCTGCCCCATATCCAGATATATCGCGCGATTGATCTCGTTGAACGCCTCATTGTTGGCCAGCAGGAACTTCGTCGGGCACGAATCCACAAGCACGTCGAATATACCGCTTCGCTTGGCGTCGGACAGGCTCTGCGTCGCCAGAACCACAGCGCAGTTCGCCTTGCGCATCACCTTCAGCCATTCACGGATTTTGCGCCGGAACACCTCATGGCCGAGCATCACCCAGGCTTCGTCAAGAATGAGCAGCGCGGGCCGCCCGGTGAGCGATTTCTCGATGCGGTGGAAGATATACGTCAGCGCCGGAATCAGATTTTTGTCCCCCTGGTTCATCAGGGTTTCTATCTCGAACACCATGAAATCCCGCATGCTCAACCTGTCCTCCTGGGCGTCCAGAAGCCGCCCCATTGCGCCCCCTACGGAATAATGGGCCAAATGTCTTTTAACGTCCTCATCATGGACGATATGAATGAAGTCCGTCAGCGAACGCATTTCCGGAGGATTTGCCGCCGCCTGCTTCAGCCCCTCGTAAATCGCGGACTGATGCCGGGCCGCGAGTTCAAGCCCCTGCAATTCGCAGAGGGAGGCCAGCCATTCCGCCGCCCAGGTCAGCTCGTTCTCGTCGTCAATGTGCTGAAGCGGGCAAAAGGACGGACTCGACTCGCCGGCGATGTCCAGATGGACGCCGCCAACGGCCTTGCACAGCGCGTACATGCTGTTGCCCTTGTCAAAGACGAAAATCATGGCGCTCCGGTAGCGCGGGAACTGCGCCGCGAGAAGGGCGAGCAGCGTCGATTTGCCGGCCCCGGTCGGCCCGAAGATCAGGGCGTGGCCGAGATCGCCGACGTGCAGGTTGAGCCGGAACGGCGTGCTGCCGTCCGTCGCGCAATACATCAGCGGAGGGGACTGCGGGGGATAGTACGGGCACGGCGCGTAAGGACGGCCCGGCCAGATGGACGACAGGGGCCACAAATGGGCGAGATTCAAACTGTTCAGCAGCGGACGCCGGACGTTGGCGAACCAGTTGCCCGGATGCGTTCCAAGCCATGCCTCAAGGGCGTTGACGCGCTCGATGCGCGCCCCGAACCCAAGGGCTTGCAGGGTACGGCGCAGCATGCGGCACCACTCGTCAAGCTCTTCCGCGTTTTCATGCAGCGCCACGACGTTGGCCGTGCAAAAACCCGTCGCCACCATCCCGCTTTGCACATCCGCATACGCCTCCTCCGCGTCTTCCGCCATGCGCACGGCATCCCTGTTCTGACGGGCGTCAGCCTTGTTGAAAAGCTGGTCGAAAAATTTGAAAATCTGCTGACGCCACGTCTTGCGGTACTTGTCCACCTCCTGCAACGCCTCAAACTGCGAGAGGCAGATGAACCGTGTGCTGAACCGATAGGCCACGGGCAGCATGTCCAGCACGGACATCATGGCCGGATACGTTTCGTGCGGCAGGCCGTCCAGGGCTATCACCGCGATGTGTTTGTCGCCTATGCGCGGGGAAAGGCCGGCCACCAAATCCTGATTGCCCAGAAGCACGTCAAGGTAAACAGGGCAGAAGGAGGGGACCATGATCGGATATTCCTCGCCCGTCGCGCACAACTGCAAAAAACTGAGCAACGTCGAATACTCGTGGGACCGCCCGCATTCGTCTTCTTCCGCATAGCCGGTCAGCCGCGTAAGGCTCAACGCTGTGGACAGCGCCACCTCCAGCTCCTGTATGCCGGTCGTGAACTTCTCCAATGATTTTTGGTTCTTCGACATTGACTATGGAATTTGACCAAGGGGGAAGTGGCCTGTAGAAAGTCACCAGAGGTGCCGTATGAAACAGGAAGACGTATTTGCCCTTGGCCTTGGCTTGAGCG
>JAISOT010000100.1 GCA_031275465.1 Desulfovibrio sp. | reverse complement strand
CAGGGCAATCGAATGAACGCTGCAACATATTGAAATATAATAATAATTTTTCAAAGCCTTATTTTAAAATAGTCTATTATTTCAAACCATTATGCTTATTCATTCGATTGCCCTGCTGTTGCCCGCAGAAAGGCTTGACAATTGCTGTCCCGTGGATATTATACGAATTGTCAAAAAATAACACTATAACAACCAACCAATGGGGTAAGGCATGACAAAACGTTTGGCAGTCCTTTTTCTGTCCGCCGCAATGCTGCTGGGGGCGGAGACCGGGGCCGGCGCCATTGACTTCAAGGCGGAGGGCGAATGGCTGATTGGCTTCGGCGGGGGGCAGACGGATTTTATCAACAAAATCCGCGAGGGCGGCGGCAAAAACAAATACAGCAGCGACGACGCGTTCACAGCCATGCAGCGCGTGCGTCTGCAACTGGATGCCGCCGCTTCTGAACATCTTTCCGGCACGGTGTTTTTCCAGATAGGCGACACCACCTGGGGCAAGGACGATGAAGGCGGAGCTCTCGGCGCGGACAGAACCAACGCCGTTCTGCTCCACGGCGCTTATCTGGACTGGACCGTGCCGGGCACGGAACTCAAATTTCGTATGGGCCTGCATACTGTCAGCCTGCCCAATATGGCCGGCGGAAGCGCCGTGCTGGACACGCAGGTGGCCGGCGTCACGGCGGCCTGGCAGTTCAGCGAGAATGTGGGGCTGACCGCCCTGTGGGCGCGGCCCTTCAACGACAATTACTCAAACAGCTACACATATTGGAACGACAGGGACAATCGCGCCAACTACCTCGACAACATGGATCTTTTCGGCCTGCTGCTGCCCCTGAAATTTGACGGCGTTGAAGCCACGCCCTGGGTCATGTACGGCATGCGCGGCAAAAACAGCACCAAATTCGACGCGTACAACGAAAACGATCTGGGAGACGGTTCGCCGGTCTTTACCCTCAACCCCTATCCCCAGCCCTATATCTACGCCCTGGAGGCTGGGCTACTCACCGAACATCCTGTGGGCAAGACGTCCAAAGCGTACGGCTCCATGTTCTGGGCCGGTCTGCCCTTTGCGATCACCGCCTGGGATCCCCTGAACATTGAATTCGACATCAACTACGGCTACGTGGAGGGCATGGGCCGCTATGACCTCTACAAAGGAGGGGATTTCCACGGGCGCGGCAGCACCGAGCGCCAGGGCTGGCTGGCCAAGGCCCTTGTCGAATACAAGATGGACTGGGGCACGCCCGGCATCTTCGGCTGGTACGCCTCCGGTGATGACGGCAACCCCAAAAACGGCTCGGAGCGCCTGCCCTCCATCTGCCCCTACGGCAATTTCACCAGCTTCATCGGCGACGGCAACCTGGGCTGGGCCTCTTCCGGCGGCTACTATGACAGAAATACCAGTTATGCCGGCACCTGGGGCATCGGCGCCCGCATCACGGAAATGAGTTTCATGGAAGACCTCAAGCACAGCTTCACCGTGGCCTACTGGGGCGGCACCAACTCGACCTCCATGGTCAAATATATGGCGACCGCGTACGACTGGGACAACGGCAGCCTGGAAGGCCCGTATATGACCACCAGGGACGGCCTGCTGGAATTCAACCTGATCAACTCCTGGCAAATCTACGAAAACCTGGAAATGAACCTCGAACTCGGCTATGTGGTCAACCTTATGGACAACAGCACCTGGAAAAAGACCAACTCGGGCAGGGACACGTCTTTTGAAAAGCAGGACATCTGGAAGGCGCAACTGGTTTTCGCCTATACATTTTAGAGTGTATTCCGCTTGAGATTGTCGCTTGACGGCGAAGTGAATTCGCCTTGCGACAACCTCGCGGCAAGGATTTGCGAACAAACCTCCGCAGAGTGATTTATACATTTTCAATGTTAAATCGTTCTAAAAAATGCAAGCAAAGGAAACCATTATGCCGGAAAAGACATTTGTCGCGCAGAAATTCTTCTGGGCCGCCCTGGCCTTTGTTCTATGCTGCGCCACGCAGGCCGAGGCGCATTTTGGCATGGTCATCCCCTCATCGTCCACGGTGTCGGACAAAAAAGATGCCGCGCTCGTCCTTGACATTGCCTTTGCCCATCCCATGGAGCGGGAGGGAATGGACATGGCCAGGCCCAAAGCCTTTACCCTGACGCATGACGGCAAAAAGGAAGACCTCACGACACGTCTTACTCCTGCTGACATCATGAAGCACAAGGCCTGGCAGGCCCGCTATACCATAAGCCGGCCCGGCGTCCACCAGTTCGCCGTGACGCCGGAACCGTACTTTGAGCCGGCCGAGGACACCTATATCATCCACTACACAAAAACCGTTGTGGCCGCTTTCGGAGAAGAGGACGGCTGGAGCGAGCCTGTCGGCCTGCCGGCTGAAATCGTGCCCCTGACGCGGCCCTTCGGCAACTATGCCGGCAACGTGTTTCGCGGGCTGGTGCTTGTCAACGGCAAACCGGCCGCCAATACGGATGTGGAAGTGGAATACTACAATGCCCGCGGCCGCCGTGCGGCCCCCAATCCGTATTTTGTGACGCAGGTTGTCAAAACGGACGCCAACGGCGTTTTTGTCTACGGCATCCCGTGGGACGGCTGGTGGGGTTTTGCCGCCCTGAGCGAAAGCGGGGAAAAACTGGACTACAGGGGAAGCCCCAAACCTGTGGAAATCGGCGCGGTGTTATGGACGGAATTCGCCGCCCCCAGGATTTCATCCGGTAAATAGACCATGCACGTTTCCGAGGGTGTCCTCTCCCCGGCCGTGCTGGGGACCGGAGCCGCGCTGGCGGCCCTGGGCACGGCTGTAGGTCTGCGCCGCCTGGACTATGACAGGCTCATGACGGTCGCCCTGCTTTCAGCCGCGTTTTTTGTGGGCTCTCTTGTCCACATACCCGTGGGCTTGGGGAGCGTGCACCTTATTCTGAACGGCCTTCTGGGCGTGCTGCTCGGCTGGGCGGCGTTCCCGGCCATCCTCGCGGCCCTGGCCCTGCAGGCGCTCCTCTTTCAGTACGGGGGGCTGACGGTGCTCGGCGTCAACACGTTCAACATGGCCTTTTCTGGCGTGCTGTCAGCCTATGTTTACAGGGCGCTCGCCCGCTTTCTGCCCGGCCCGCGCGGGCGGAAAGCGGCGGCTTTCTGCGGCGGGGCGCTGGGCGTGGCGCTGGCCGGGCTTTTTACGGCAGCGGCCATGGCTTTCAGCGATGAAGGCTTTCTTGTGGCGGCCAAACTGCTCTTTTTGGCGCATTTGCCCGTCATGGTCGTTGAAGGCCTCATCACCCTGTTTACCGTCGCCTTTATCGCGCGTGTGCGCCCGGAGATGCTGCGCCTGTGAAAATTCCAGCCCTCGCGACTGCTCTGCTCCTGCTGGCTGCGTCCCCCTCATTTGCCCACCGCGTGAACATCTACGCTTGGCTTGAAGGCGACGGCGTGCAGGTGCGTTGCGCCTTCAGCCGCAGTTCCCCCGCCAAAAACGGACGCATCACCGTATACGCCGCAACGGACGGCAGGGAACTGCTCAGCGGCGTTACGGACGACCAGGGGACTTTCCGTTTTCCCGTGCCGGAGCAGGCGAAGGAAAGCGGTTTGCGCATACGGATAAACGCCGGGGAAGGCCATGAAAACGAATGGCTCATGGATGCCCGGGAGTTCGTTGCGCAGGGAATCGCGGCAACTGAAACCGCTGCGGCCATCGCCCCCCCGCAACGCGATGAAGGCCCCGCGGCGGAAACCCGTGCATCGGCCGCGCGGGAGGCAGCCAGCCCGCAGGAAGTGCGGCGCATCGTTTCCGAACTTATGGAGGCCAACCTCGCCCCCTTGCGGCGCGACCTGGCCGCGTTGGCCAATCCGGAGCCCGGCCTCAGAGAAATTATCGGCGGTCTGGGCTGGCTCGTCGGCCTTGCCGGCCTTGCCCTTTACTTCAGAAGCCGGCAAAAAC
>JAISOT010000092.1 GCA_031275465.1 Desulfovibrio sp. | reverse complement strand
GCTTGGGCAAGCAAACGAAACGCTGATACGAAATCAGTCGATTGGCAGTTCTCAACGGATGATGCCAGGGTCAAACTGAAATGGCTTTATCATAAAATATAACTTTGTCAGTGCACTAGAGCGTTTCAACTTTCAAATTGTGTATAACCGCAGGATGTAAACCAGCCACGAGCATCGTTACTCGCTGTTTTCATGGCCCACAGTCTAAACTATGTTTAGATGATTTGAAAGTTGAATTGCTTTAGCATGAAAACAGGCTGCGCCAATCATTCAGAGTACCTTCTCCCGGCGTTTCTCCGGAAATACCGCCGGAGATGCGGCTTTCCGCAGCGCGTCCGTTTGCGCGATGGCGCCCGCGCGCAATTCGTCCAGCACTACAGTGTCAGCCGGCAGGAAATCCATATTTTTCGCCTCAGCCGGATTGACCCAGTGGAGATTTTGCCCTTCCAGCGGGGCCGGTTCGTTCAGGAAGGCCCGCACGTGAAAAAAATGCAGACGAACCTCCACGCCGCGCCCGGCATAAAAATGCGTGAAAATTCTCCAGAACTCCGCCTTCTGGACAAAAATGCCCAATTCTTCTTCCAGCTCCCGGCACAGAGCCATATAGGGGCTTTCTCCCTCTTCGATTTTTCCGCCGGGGAACTCCCAATAGCCCGCCAACGGCATCTGCCTTGGACGTTTTGAGGCGAGAAAACGAGCGCCCCGCCAGACAATGCCCACCGCCACTTCCATGTAATCTGTCACGGTTGCTCCGCGGTTTGCATCCCGGCGGGCATATTTTCCCAGCGGGTCTGCCCTGTCAGCCAGTCCGGTATGCCGATTTCCCCCGTCAGAATATTCAGCAGATAAGCGCAGCCGGTGCGCGGATCAAATATCTGCGCCTCCGGAATGGCAATGATCCGCGTCCCCAAAAGCGGAAGCCCGTTCAGGGAAATGGCGTTTTTTACGCCTTCAAAGGCCATCACGGCATTGGTCAGACGCACGAAAATTCCACAGGAACGGGCGGTGCCGGTCCAGTTGCGCATGCCTTCCCATATTTCCGGACGATAATTCCTGTCGCGCCCCGGATAGGCCAGGGCAGCGAAATGGCGTGTCCGCAACGCCCCGTAGTCTATCTCCTCCAGAGGGATCCCCTCTGTTCCCAACTTCCCGACATTCTCCAGAGTCAGGTCATTGCTATGGAGAAAGGTGCTCACAACCGCGCTTCCCGAGGAAGCCGGCCCGATAATCATGCGAATGCCCAGACGCGCCGCAACACGCCCGGTTACCAGATTGGCTTCGGAGTCAGTGGTTCCCAGAAAAACCAGACTGACCCCGGACAGCTCTCTTGCAAGCCAGGAGCCGTCATATCTGGTGACTTTTTTTTGATGCGCCGTCACCTCGCATTCGGGGTTAAGGGCGAGAATGTGTTTTTTCCAGCACTCCACTTTCGGCAAATCGGCATGTTCCGGATAAAAAGGCAATCTGTTGAGATTAGTGAGGTCAATCGTATCCGGGTCAATAATGACGAATTTCGTAAACCCCGCGCGCACCAGCAGATCAATCACCGCCCCGTTCCCGCCGGCGCCTATGACGGCAAGTTTTGTTGAGGCTATCGCGGCGTGTGTTTCCGGATTGAAATTTATGTATCCTTCCTGACGCGATATCAGGGCATCCCACATGCGCATGTTTTCCTCCGATGGCGGCAGGGGAATAAAATCCGGGGCCGCATGGTTCTTGAGAGCTTCTGTCCGCTCCGGCGGATGGCGCGGCTTAGCAGAGATAACAGCCTTTGCATTCTCATTGTGATGACCGTTCCTTATTTTTAAATCATCGAATGTGATTGCACGCCATACTCTGCTGTCGCAAATCGACCAATTATACAGTATGCCTCTGTTGTATTCGCATGTTATCCTTAGTTTGGCGCAATCTGTGCAAAAACCATCATTCGTGATAGTCAGTTTATCAGCCGCATTAGTATCTCCAGCGCTTCTGTTCCAGGCATACGGCCAAGCTCTGATATTGCCATTTGTATTGTACCAGCTTCTTAATTCACCACGAACTCGTTGGTTGTGAATAAGATTTCGTGGGGAGATGTGGTCATAATCAAACGGTCTGTTGGTATCCTCAAGGAGGAATACACCCGGATATTGTTTTCTGCAAGCCGGGATCAATTCGCGTTTTCAGTAAAGAGTAATTCAAGTCCTCCCCGCGCATGCAAAACGACCATTCCAGAACGCGATGCGTTTCAATATATTTGTTCAATCAATGTTTACTCCCTGAGAGCAATGGAGCCTGTTGCGCAGCATGTTGAATTTACAGCGAAAATCGAACGCTTTCCCGAGAAGAAGCCGTGCCGCAATGAGGAGACCGCTGCGGGCCTCAAAGTGCATCCGGCGCTTGTCATGTTCAGGGTACTTTTTACGAATCCAAACCGCGCCAAGTCTTTTTTGCATTAAGCGTATCGCGTGTACGGGCAGGCTCCGGTAAATCCTTTTCCGCCTCTCCGCTTCCGGCTTCAGGCATGATTTCTGCATAAGCGCGGGCGCGGGAACGCGCCTCCCGTCGGATGGAGCGGGAAGCGCCCTGATTCGATATTTCGGGAGAAAGGAGACGTATCATGAAAATCGGTTGTCCTGCGGAGGTAAAAAACAATGAAAACAGGGTCGGCCTGTCGCCCAACGCCGTGCACGCCTTTGTCGCCGCGGGGCATGAAGTGTTTGTCCAGGCCGGCGCGGGCGCCGGTTCCGCCATTGACGACAGGGAATATTCCGCGGCCGGGGGAAAAATTCTGTCCGCGGCGGACGAAATATGGGCCGCGGCGGACATGATCGTGAAGGTCAAGGAACCGCTGCCTGAAGAATACGGCAAAATGCGTGAAAACCAGCTCCTGTTCACATATTTTCACTTCGCCGCGGACAGGGGCCTGACCGAGGCCTGCCTGAAACAAAAAATCATTGCCCTTGCCTATGAAACCGTAAAAGAGGGCGATTGCCTGCCTCTGCTCAAACCCATGAGCGAAGTGGCCGGACGCATGGCCGCCGTCATGGGGGCCTTTTATCTGGGAAAAACGCAGGGCGGGCGTGGTATTCTGCCCTGCGGCGCGACAGGCGTGGCCCCCGCCGAGGTTCTGGTTGTCGGCGGCGGCACGGTCGGCGCGAACGCCGCCCGCGTTGCCGCGGGGATCGGCTGCGATGTGACGGTTCTGGACATTAACCTGAACCGCCTTGAGCACCTTGAGTCAATCATGCCCGCCAACGTGCGAACCCTGTACAACGACGCGATGAACCTTGAAGCGGGCCTGAAAAAGGCGGATGTCGTCGTCGGCGCGGTTCTTGTTCCCGGCGCGCGCGCGCCAAAACTGATCGGGAGGAAACACCTGAAGCTGATGAAACAGGGATCCGTACTGGTGGACGTGGCCATTGACCAGGGCGGCTGCTGCGAAACTTCGCATCCCACAACGCATTCGGATCCCGTTTACGTTCTTGACGGCGTACTTCATTATTGCGTCGCCAACATGCCCGGCGCGTACGCGCGCACCTCCACCTTCGCCCTGAACAACGCAACCGTCAGTTATGGCCTCATGCTGGCCGGCAGGGGCGCGGAACAGGCTTGCAGGGAAAATCCCGGCCTGAGGCAGGGCCTCAACATGTACAAGGGCAGGATCACCTGCGCCGGCGTCGCCGAGGCGTTCGGAAAGCCGTATACCCCTGCGGATTCCGTTTTGAAATAAGGAGGTCGACATGTCGCCGAAAAATACGGAGGCCTATATCGCGGCCGACGTAAAAAACGTATGGCACCATCTGACCTTGCATCAGGGCAGGGCGCCCATGATTGCGGTGGAAGGAAAGGGCTTGCGGATCAAGGACATCAACGGCAGGGAATATCTCGACGCCACCTCGGGCGGCGTGTGGTGCGTCAATGTCGGCTACGGGCGGGAGGAAATCGCCGACGCGGCCTGCGCCCAGATGAAAAAAATGGCCTACTACGCGGCATCGGGCGGAAACCTCCCGGCCATAGACTTTTCTGAAAAACTGCTTGGGCATATGCCGGGTCTGTCGCGGGTATATATCTCCAGCAGCGGTTCCGAAGCCAATGAAAAGGCCTACAAGATGGTTCGCCTGCGGGCCCATAACAGCGGCAACGGGGAAAAAAGAAAAATACTGTTCCGTTACCGCGATTACCACGGCACGACAATCGGCGCGCTCAGTTCCACCGGCCAGCCGGAACGCAAAGAATGCTTCGGCCCCTTTGTTCCCGGCTTTGTGGAAATTCCGCACGCCTGTTGCTACCGCTGCGCCTTCGGCAAAAGCTATCCCGGCTGTAATCTGGAATGCGCGCGGGCCATAGAGGGCATTATCCAAAACGAAGGGCCGGATACCGTGGGGGGAATTATTTTTGAACCCGTCACGGCAGGCGGCGGCGTCATTCCGCCGGTCAAGGAATATTATACGATAGCCGCCGGCATCTGCAAAAAATACGATGTCGTGTTCATCATGGACGAGGTCGTCTGCGGCATGGGGCGTACCGGCGTCATGTTCGCCTACCAGCACTACGGCGTTGTTCCGGACATCGTGACCATGGCCAAGGGCGTCGCCAGCGCCTACATGCCGATTTCCTGCACGGTCACCAGGGAAACGATATTCGATTCCCTGCAGGATGCCGGGGACAGGCTTGCCTATTTCCGGGACATCAGCACGTTCGGGGGCTGCGCCGCGGCAGCCGCGGCGGCCCTGGAAAACATCAGGATCATTGAAAGGGAGAACCTCCTGAAAAATGTGACGGCCATGGGCGAACATCTGCTCGCCGGGCTGCGGGAAAATCTTGCCCATCCCAATGTCGGCGATGTGCGCGGCAAAGGGCTGCTCGCCGGCATTGAATTTGTGCAGGACAAAAAGTCCAAAACGCCGCTGCCGGAAGAAAAGGTTATGGCCATCTGCGGCGAGGCCGCGGCGCGCGGCGTGCTGTTCGGCAGGACAAACCGCAGTTTTCCGGGTTTCAACAATGTCGTCAATATCGCGCCCGCCTACGTGGCGACAAGGGCCGACGTCGACATCATGCTGGCCACCCTGCGCCAATCCATCGCCTCTGTGCTCGGCTGAGGGCATTTTATACTTGAAAGGCGCATCTCACAACGCAAACTGCCACAGGGCGTCTTTTGCGCCGCTGCGGAAGCGGCGGCGCGAAAGGCACCGGCTCCGGAAAACAGCGCCTATTCCGGAACGCCTATGCCGAGTTTCCTGGCCTTCCGCACTACCGAAGACTGGCTGATGCCGAGTCTGGCCGCGGCCTTGTATGTGCTTCCCGCGGCGGACAGGGCCGCGCGGATCATGGACCGCTCAAGGGATGCCACCGCCTCGCGCAACGTTCCGGAAACGTCCGCATCATGTCGGGCGGGAGCATCCTCCGCGAAAACGTGAACATCCGTCTTCGCCCCCAGAAGATAAGACGGAAGGTCCTTCACCCTGATGATGTTTGATTCCGTCATCGCCGTCAGAAGTTCCACCGCTGCCCGCAGCTCCCGCACATTTCCCGGCCAGGAGTACAGGGAAAGGCATTCCAGAGCCTTGGGGGAGAACGCCCTGGCCGTGCCGTACCGTTGGCAGGCGTCGTTCAGAAACGTCATCGCCAGCGCGGGAATGTCGGAAGGGTGCTCGCGCAGGGGCGGAATGGACACGCTGAGCACCCGCAGCCGGTAATAGAGATCCGCCCGGAATTCTCCGGCGCCGACCATCTGCTCCAACGGCCTGTTGGTGGCCGCGATTACGCGCACATCCACGTTTACGCGCTTCTCCCCCCCAACCCTGTGGAACGAGTGATCGTCCAGCACCTGCAGAAGCTTCGCCTGCATGGCCAATGGCAGTTCGCCGATTTCGTCCAGCAGCAGGGTTCCCTGGTCGGCAAGCTCAAAAAACCCTTTTTTGCCGTTTTGACTGGCGCCGGTAAACGCGCCCTTCTCGTAGCCGAAAAGTTCTGATTCTATAAGGGAGGAAGATATGGCGGCGCAGTTGACGGAGACAAAAGGCCCTCTGGCGCGCTGGCTTTTCCGGTGGATATAACCGGAAGCCAAAGTTTTGCCAGTTCCCGTCTCCCCGAGCAGAAGAATGCCGGAAGGCGCCCTGGCGGCCTTTTCCAGCTCGCGCAGACAGGCAAGCATTTTTTCGCTGCCGGCGACAAAACCGGGATTCTGGTTCTGCCGCAGGCTCACCAGTTCGCTTTTATACTTGTGCGCCACGCGCTCGGCGTCGGCAAGGCGCTTTTGCAGGCGTTCCAGTTCCGTCATGTCCCTGATGCAGGCCACAACCCTCCAGATTTTGCCCGCTTCGTCAAAAATGGGGGTGCTCGTGTTCAGGCAGCGCACCCCGCCCGGATAGTCGTCGAATCTGGTTACCACCTTTTTCTCCTGCAACGCGTTCAGGGTGACGGCGGACGAAAACCTGCCCTGCCTCACGAGTTCCGCGACATGGTTGCCTATCATTTCCCGCGGCTCAATGCCGGCAATGCGTTTGAGTGCCCTGTTGACGTGTCTGGTTATGCCGTTGCCGTCAATAACCCATATGCCGTCATACATGGAGTCCAGAATGGCCTGCATTTCCCTGTAGTCCAGGCAGACCGACAATTCCTGCAGCAGAAAAAAGCGTCGGTCATCGGGACGCGCTGATCTGGCGCGGCGTTGCCCGTCGGGCGAAATCCATGTCCAGGAAAAGGCGAAATCCCTGTCATAGGCGCGGACGCACAGGGTATTTTCCGGCTTACTGCGGCGTATGCCGTCAGCCGCGGCATCCTGCCCTCCCGGCGAAAGCAGGCGCAGAAATGATTTTCCGCAGGGCTGCCGTCCCCGGCCGGCCAACCCCCCGTCGCCCGAGCGGGCCAGAACGGCGGCAAGCGCCTCGTTCGCTTCCTCCAAAACCCAGTCGGGACCGGAGCAAATTCCGGCGCAGACATTATCCGGCAGAGCCGGCGCGATACGGTGTATGCCCTTGTTCATGCCGGGCATAGCGACCCCCTTCCGCCTGATTGCGGGCAGCCCTCAAGTTTTTTTCGCATCATCACGGCAATGCGGGAAACACAGGGCAAGTCATCTTTGCATCACTCCCCCGGCGTTGTAAAGCGAAAAAATCTGTGGCGGCCGGAACCCGCGCGAACGGACTATGCCGTACAACAATCGCAAATTCGTTGATTTTTGCGGGGAGCATCCGCAACAAAAGGAAAACATACAGGTATTTTTCGCGGACGGGCACCCTTTCCAGGGAATAAAACCACAAAACGGTCATTTTTATTGCGCCGCCGCACCGAATTTCACAGGAAAAATTTTTGGCCGTCCCTCCCCTTTGGGTAACCGGCACAATTTGTGCAGAGACACTGCAAAACGACTTAGCGAATTTTTGGAGGCCTCTCCCCGGCCGAAAAACTTTCTGGATGAAACTTACGAAAATCCGACATCAGGTTACGGGACCCATCCGCTGGCGGTGAAGGATTGCATATGAAAAATCCGACAGATACGGTGACAGCCATCATCCTCCTTGCCCTTTGCGGCATTGGAGCCAAAAGCGTAAATGAACTCCCCGGGGCCTCAGGAATTGATATAATTGGCCCGGCCACATTTCCAAAGACAGTGCTTATACTTCTCACGCTTTGCAGCGCGGTCCTTTTAGGCAAAAATTTTTGCAGTAACGCGAATGAAAAATACTGGCCCGAATTCTATATAACAAAAAAAATTTTCTTCTTTCTTCTCATTATCTACCTCTATCTCATTATTCTTGTTTGGTTGGGAAATTGGTTTGCAGAGATGGAAAAGCCCCTTTTCCATGCTAACGGCGGCTTTGGGATCAGCACGTTTCTCTTTCTTCTTGTTGCGCTGCCTTATCTGGGGAAACGCCGGCTGGGGGAAACACTGCTGATCGCGTCAATCACCACCGGGATGCTGATCGGCATTTTTAGTTTCTTTTTCCAAGTGCAGTTGCCCTGAGACGCATACCGCAGACTTTTAGGAGATCGTTGTGGAAGCTGCTATTTTCGAAGGCGTGATGACAGCTCTTTCCACCAAATGCGTTTTTGCCAATGCGCTCGGCGTTTTCCTCGGAATCATTTTTGGCGCCATGCCCGGATTGACCGCAGCTATGGGAGTGGCGCTGCTTATTCCGCTGACATTCGGCATGCCCGCTGTTGAGGCATTTTCGACACTTTTGGGCATGTATGTCGGGGCCATATATGGAGGATGCATCACTGCAATCCTCGTTGGCACGCCCGGCACGGTTGCTGCTGCCGCTACCTTGCTTGAAGGGCCGCCCCTTACCGCCAAAGGAGAGTCTCGTCGTGCTTTGGAAATGGCCACGATAGCCTCATTTATTGGAGGAATTTTCAGCGCGGTTGCTCTCTGCACACTTGCTCCGCTATTGGCGAAGATTGCGATGGGCTTTGGCGCGTCTGAATACTTCGCAGTTGCGGTTTTCGGCCTGACTATAGTCACTTCCTTATCCTCCAAGCGGCCGCTGAAAGGACTCATCTCCTGCCTTCTTGGTCTATTTATCGCCACAATTGGCCTTGATCCCATTACAGGTGATTTGCGCAACACATTCGAAAATCCAAATCTGTTTTCGGGTGTGCCTCTTGTGCCGGTTTTGATAGGTCTGTTCGCGCTCTCCCAAATTCTGCTGACAATAGAGAACGTGATAAAGGGGATGGAATTCACGGAAGGCACGATGTCCAAACAAAGAATTACGCTGTCGGATTTACAAAAAAATTTCATCAATCTGGTTCGCTCTTCCCTCATCGGTACCGTTATAGGCATTATTCCGGCTACCGGAGTCAGCGCCGCAACATTTATGGCCTATTCAGAGGCAAAACGGTTTTCCAAGACACCCGAGCAATTCGGTAAAGGGACGCTTGAGGGAATAGCCGCATCGGAATCGTCCAATAACGCCGTCTGCGGGGGGGCACTGATCCCATTGCTCACGCTGGGTATCCCTGGCGACATCGTCACGGCCATTATGCTTGGTGCCTTGATGATTCAAGGCCTCACGCCTGGGCCTTTGCTTTTTGTCGAACATCCCGTGACAGTTTATGGTATATTCGCCGCTTTTATAGTTTCCAACATTCTCATGCTGGTTATAGGCTTAATCACGATACCTATGGCAAGGCTAATTCTGCATGTCCCAAATTCTGTCCTTATGCCGATCGTCATTACGTTATGTGTGGTTGGCGGATTTTCCGTAAATAATTCTACTTTTGACTTGTTGCTGGTGGCCGTTTTTGGGACAGCCGGTTACCTGATGAACAAGTGTGCCATCCCTCTCCCGCCTATGCTTCTGGCAATGATTCTGGCGCCTATTGCTGAAACCAATTTCAGACGCGCCCTGTCAATCTCCCAAAATGATTTCAGCATATTTTACGTAAACCCTATTGCGATGACCATTCTGGTCATTTCTTTTTTCATTCTGCTGCAACCTCTCTATGTAACGGCATGGAGATGGTTCAGACGCGATAGAACTTTTGTTGTGTGAATTTCATATCTCCAGAAACCATGCGACGTTGCCAAGGAGGATTTTATGCAACGGATAACCTCTATTCTTTTTTCTCTTGCGGCAATCTGTATACTGTTATTCACTCCTTCATTGGCCAAAGCCGCTTATCCCGATCGACCGGTAACCATTATTATCCCATTCGGACCAGGCGGTGCCGTGGACATCGCGGCACGGATATTGGCTGAATATGTACAAACCAAACATGGAATTACTTTTAATATTGTCTGCAAGGGCGGCGGCGCCGGAGCTCCCGCATTGCTTGACGTGGCAAAAGCCAAACCAGATGGCTACACATTTGGCTTCCCGGCGATAGCGACATTTTCCACCACACCGCAAGTCAAACCCACAGGATACACTATCAACGATTTCAGGGCGGTGGCCCAGATTTCCGTTATGTGGTTAAGTTTGGCTGTAAACGCAGATTCAAAGATCCAAACGGTAAGAGATCTTTTTGACGCGGCAAAGGGCAATCCGGGAAAAACTAACTTTGCTACGCATGGAGCGCTTTCCACGCAACGCCTTTTCATGGCGAAACTCATTGGCGAAAAAGCTCCTGACATCAAACTGCCCCATGTTGCTTATATCAGCGGTCATGAAGTTTCCACAGCACTACTGGGCCACCATGTCGTTAGCGGATTTGGCGTTACTACCAACCAAAAACCTTATGTACAATCCGGCGACTTCCGCATAATTGGCATTTCCAGCCCGCAACGCTTGGCGGAATTTCCTGATTCTCCTACCTTTGCCGAGCAGTTTGGCCCAGATTACGTTTTTCCTTCTTCGCATGGCCTGATTGCCCCCCAAAAGACTCCAACTGATAAAGTTGTTGCTATGCAAAACATCATAAAAGAAGCTTTGGCTGACCCAAGCGTTAAGGAAAAATTTGCAAAAGCCGGTTTGACTACAGACTATCTGCCAGCCGATGAATTTCAGGAAGTTATTAATAAAGTATGGCAAGACATCGGCGATATGCTGAAAAAATACGCTATCGTGAATTAACTTGATAGCAATTTGATATTTTACGGCTGTTATTCTGCAAAATATTGTATCACGTCTTGATACTTTGTCTTTTTAATTACAGGTTGAATAGACTTATGGACATAACAGACTGGAAGCGCCTATTGGATGACGTGCTTGACGGACAACGCCAGGAAATGCTTTCCCTGCTGGAACGTCTGGTAAATATGGATTCCTTCACCACTGATGCTGCTGACGTTAAAGCTGTGGGAGATGTCATCGGCGATTGGATGCGCGATGCCGGCTTTAATGTGGCTACAGCCGACAAGCCGCCTATCCCCGAGGATGAGCTTTGGCAAAAATTTCTTGCTGACCCCGTAATCGCAAGAAGCCACAGTCAGGAAGTTGAACCCGGCGTTTGCCTTGTCGGACACATGGACACGGTTTTTCCTGCGGGCACTACAAAGAAACGTCCTTTTATCGTGGAAGGGGACATAGCCAGAGGCCCCGGCGTTGCAGATATGAAAGCCGGACTGGTAGCCAACATGTTTGCGGCAAGGGCTCTCAGGAAGTTGAATATAATGCCTTGCCCACTGACCTTATTTTTCTCATCTGACGAAGAATTAGGTTCGCCTACCAGCAGTAAAGCAATGATGGCATCTCTTGCGGGGGGGCGTGCAGTCATTTGTTCTGAACCCGGAGGACTCAACGGAAAAGTCACGCTTTCCCGCAAGGGTTCTGGACATATGTATTTACAGGTGAGGGGAATCGGTTCGCACGCGGGCAGGCACTATGCCGATGGAGCATCCGCCATTGTGGAACTTGCGCATAAAATTCTTGCCTACAATACGTTAGTCAACCTCGACAGAGGGCTAACCGTCAATACAGGACTCATCAGCGGCGGGAACTCGGCCAACTCTGTGGCCCCTTTTGCTGAAGCACGCATCCACATCACGTACCGTACGCTGTCAGATGGGAAAAAGGTGGTGGAGGACATCCATAATGCCACAAAAGAATGCGTTGTTCCCCGCACCAATAGCACAATAAGCGGTGGGCTGCGCCTGTATCCCATGGAGCGCAGCAAAAAAGGGGATTGCCTCTATGCTGTCGTTCAGCAATCAGGTAAACTCTTGGGTATACCCATCAGCGGACATCACTATGAAAGTGCATCAGACGCCGGCTTCTGTTCAAGTGTCCTTGGAATCCCAAGCATTTGCAGTATGGGGCCGGAAGGAGACAAAATTCACTCTGCGGATGAATATCTTGCTCTTTCAAGTTTAGTACCACGTTGCAAGCTTATTGCATTGAGCGCCCTGCAGGCCGGTTTACACTTTTCTTCTGGAACAGAGGGGTAGAGCTATTGGGCTGCAGTTATGGCTGGCTTCATTACTGGACAATCGACACAATTTGTGCGGCGCACTACCCGTGCCGGGGTTTTGGCGGGAATGTTCGCCGGGCTGATATCCACACTGCTCTGGCCTTACCTGGGGATGAAATTCGATCAAACGCTGTTCGGCTTTGCCAGTTGCGCCGTCGGGCTGTTCGGCGTAACTTTGACCACCGGGCACCATCCTGAAGAACATGTGGCAGCGGTTCTCTTTGAGGATCTGCCCTCGGCGCGACGCGGCGTGAGCGGGCTATGAGGAATCGCTTCCGTCATGCCGGAGCGTCAGATTCCGCGCGGCTTCATAAATCGTCATACGGAGAACCCCATGCTGTATACTTACCAAACTGTCGCCCGGACCGTTTACGGGCACGGCGCCGCCAGCCAGTTGGGCGCGGAGGTCGGACGCCTCGGCCTGGGCCGGGCATACCTGGTTATGGACAAGGGAATACTGAAAAACGACGTTCATGCGCCCATCGCGGAAGCCTTGGCGGCGGCGGGCGTCGCGACGGACATTTTCAGCGATGTGGAACTCGACCCGAGTCCCGCTTCCATAGAAAGGGCGGCAACCGGCTTGAAATCCTTCAAAGCGGACGTCATCATAGGCATCGGAGGCGGCAGCGCGCTGGACAGCGCCAAGGCCCTTTCCCTCCTGGCAGCGCATCCGGGTCCTCTGGAACAATATTTCGGGATGCACCGTGTTCCCGGCCCCTGCATGCCGACGATCCTTGTCCCCACCACCGCCGGAACCGGGAGCGAGATGACGTCCATCAGCGTCCTCGCGGACCTTGCGACGGATTCCAAGAAGGGAATCGTCAGCAAGCATCTGTACGCGAAAACGATCGTGCTCGACCCGGACCTGACGCTTTCCCTGCCGCCGCTGTATACCGCCTACACCGGGCTTGACGCTTTCGTGCACGCCCTTGAGTCATATGTGAACCTGAGCGCCACTCCGTTTACCGAGGGGCATGCGCTGCAGGCCATGGGGATGATCGCCGGAAACCTGCGCAAAGCCTATGCGAACGGCCTGAACAGGGAAGCCAGGGCGCAGATGCTCTATGCCTCCTCCATCGCGGGCATGGGTTTTTCCAACACTCAGAACGGCGTGATCCACGCCCTCGGCATGGCGGTTCCAGCCAAGTACCATCTCCCGCACGGGCTGCTTATGGCGGCCATCGCTCCCATGGGGATTGGCTTCAACTGCATCGCCGCTCCTGAAAAGTATGCCAGGATTGCCGGCATCCTGGGGTGCGACACGCGCGGCCTGAGCGCCAGTGAACAGGCCAGGCGCGCGGTGCGGGGCTTTACGTCGCTGCTTCGGGACGTGAACGTCAAACCGGGTTTGCAGCCATACGGAGTCAAACGCGAAGATTTGCGGGGAATAGCCGAACGCGCCGCCGCTTCGGCCCGCCTGATGGACAACAACCCCAGGCAGGGGAACGCGGACCAGTTGGAAACGCTGCTTGAGGAACACTACTGACTCCGCGCCGGGGTAAAACCGTGCTTTGCCTGGTCCCATCCGCAACCGTCTTATCCGCCGTCAGACAAGGGAAAGGAGCGCCCGGCAAACAAGCCTCGGGCAGGCGTGGGGGAAAGACTCCGGCGATACCAGCGACGTCCGCACAACGCGGATGCCCCTTGCGCGCAGCCATGCGGACGGTATCCCGCCGGGATAGGCGCTCTCGTCGCTGTCAACGACAAGCGCCTGCAACACGTCCCGTTCGCGGACGCCGTCGCGCGCCAGATGGCGCAGCAGGCGCTCCGTCTGGTCGCGCAGGGTATGCCCCGCGAGTTCGGGATCCGCTCCCAGATTGGGCATGAAAATCTTGGGGCAGGGAGCCGCCGCCACGGCCCTGCCCACCCCCCGGGGCAGCAGGTTGGCGATGAGGCTTGAGTAAAAGCTGCCGAAAGGATAGCAGACAAGATCCGCCTTGACGATGAGGTCGCGCAGTTTCGGACGGATGCCGACAGTAATTGGCGCCGCCTCGTCAAGGGAGCGGGTGATCCATATTTCTTCTATGGGCGAGGACACGGGTCTCCCTTCCTTGCCGGTGAAGGCGTGCTGCCCGACAATGACCTCGCCGGAGGCGAGCCGCACGGCGAGATGGCCGACGGCGTTCGCCACCGGCCGGACAATGCCCCGCGCTTCCACCAGCCTGGAATAGAGAAAAATAACCGAGTCAAGATGTCTCCTCTGCGTGAGGTAGCCGCCGGCAAGCACGAGGTTGCCAATGCTGGCCCCTGCCAGAACAAAATCCTCCGGCATGCGCTCCACGAATTGCATGAGCGTGGTGCGGATGATCTTGCGCATGGGGTCGGGCACGGCCCGAATGAGCGGATGTCTGCCCGCGCACAGCGACGCCAGCTCGCGTAGCGGCGCCTCCCGCCGCTGATCCCCGGCAAGGCGGTGGGAAAACAGGGAGTAGATTTCCGGATTGCCTTTCACGCTCTGATCCGCGAGGGCCATGATGCGGGCGCGGATGTCCCCCACGGCGGGCATGTTGAACGAACGGCGCAGGGCCGCCGAGCTGCCGCCGGAATCAAAGGGGGTCATGATATGGATGGCGTTGTGCGTATATTCCGTCAGCGCCCGCGCCGTATCCCGCATGGCCGTGCCGCCTGAAAAAAACAGCAGGGCCGGCCCCAGTTCCGGCGCGCGCCGGAAACGCTCCATTTTGACCTCATCGGGAATGACGGCGCGCCGGGGCAGAACAATGGAAACAACGTCGCGGGCGTTCGGCATGGGCGTGTTCCGGCCTATCGGAGGCGAAAAAACTCAAGGCAGATCCCCGCCGCCGCCGGAAAGTCCACCCCTCCCGTTATTTCCAGCATCGGAGCCTGGGCGAGCCGGGCGGCGTACGCTTCCGGAGAAGGAGGGGCATAGGCTTCCGGCCCGTCGGGCGCAAAAAACAATCCCGCGTTTTTGCTGAACGCGCCGACAAGATCCGGCCGGTCGGGGGGGTGGACCTCGGCAACCCGCATCGCCCCGCCGGTCCGGCGCCAGTTGAGCGCCGCCAGCCCCGCGAAAGGCGCTTGCAGCGCAAAGCGGCCGGGCCCGTAGCATTGCCCGATAGGGGCGTCGTACTTGCGCTCCAGCGACCAGAGACGATCCGGCGGCAAGGCGGAAAAACGCTCCCTGTCCTCGGGATTCAGGATGTCCCGCAGGACGGCGTTATTGAGGGCCGTGCCCGGATTGATGCGCGGATGCTTGGGAACGCCGTACAAACGGGCCGGAATTTCGGCGGAGAGCAGCACCCTGTCGTTGCTGACAAAGGCGCATCCTTCGTTCATGAGAAACAGGGCCAGGGTTGATTTGCCCATGCCCGAAAAACCGCACAGGGCGATTCCCTTTCCCCGGCGGGCGACAGCCGCCGCGTGCCCCAGGTAACAGCCGCGGCCGAGGTGGCGGGCGATCAGCCGGCTGTTGATGAAGTTGACAACCTGATTGCAGTTGCGCGCGCACGGCCCCACGGCAAGATGCTCCGCGCCCGAAAAAGCGAACAGCATGCCGGTGAGACGCTTGCGAACCAGCCTTCCGTCGCCGCAGTCAAGATACTCTTCCTTGATCTTCGTTTTTCCGGGATCGGGCTGCTTTTCGGTAAACTGTCCGTCTATGTCCGGCACAGGCCCTTCATGCGCGCTGATGGCGATGGACGGAGAAAAGCCGCCTTCCGGGCCGACGACAAACTCCCCGAAATAATTGCGCAGCAGATTGAGCAGAACCCGCTCGTTGCTGGAGACAAAGACCGCAATGCCGTCAAAATTCAGCCGCAACCCGAACGTCGCGGGATATTTTTTCCGCACGGAGCGGATAATATCCGTACACGATGCCGTCATGCCTTGCCTCCCGCGGCCGGCTCGCGCATGCGGGCAAGCAGATGCTCCGCCAGCAGGGCCGCCGGGTTGAGATCGGTTGTCTTTTCCACGCCCCGGAAGCCCCCGAAGGCCGAAACTTCAAAGACCAGCGGGCCGTCGTCCGTTACCGCCACGTCCACGCAGGTAAAGGCAAGGTCAAACACGGCCCGCGCTTTGCGGGCCACAGCCAGGATCGCCGCATCGGGCGTAAAGGGCGCATAGCGTCCCCCGTTGGCGGTGGTGGTGTTCCATGCGTTTTCCGCTTTTACCCGGGCATAGGTGGTCAGATAGTCCTGGCCCAGAAAAACGACGCCGAGATCAAGATTGTTTTCCAGTCGCAGGGCTTTCTGCGCGTATATCACTGTATTGTCCTTCACATAGTCCGCGATGAGGTCGGGCAGTCCGGGGTTCCGGCTGTCGACAAGCCGCATGCCCCTGGCCTTTGACGTGTACAGCGGTTTGAGAACCGCCCGGCCATACCGCCTGATGGCCCGCAAGGCCTGTTCCGGGCTTTCCGTAATGGTGGTGGGCGGCATGGGAACGCCCGCCGCCTGCAATCTGAGGGTGCAGCCCAAACGGTCCAGCATGCGGATAACGGTGTGCGGATCCGAAAACACGCGCACGCCCCTGTCCGCAAGAAAACAGAGCATTTCCAGCCGGTCCAGAAGGTCCGGAGAATAACGCGCCCCTATCTTTTTGACAATCAGGGCGTCCAGCGCGGAAATATCCATGCCGTTGTAAAAGCAGCGGCCGGAGGGCAGATCAAGCCGCACGGCGTCCATGGAAACAAGAATGCGCGTTCCTGTGGCGTCCGCCACGGCATCCGCCAATTTTTCGGAAGATTCGCCTCCCGGCACGCCGATCACGCCTATCTTCACAGTTTTTTCCTCACTTTGCCCGCAGGGCGGATTTTCACTATGCGGTGTAATACAGGATGTCCGGGGGAAAGGTGAACGTTTGCCAGGGGCCGCCCGTCCGTCCGTGCGCGCTGATGGATTCCAGCAAAAACGCCGCCCGCATAAACAGTTCGCCGGCAAAGGCCTGGTTCATCTCGAAACGGATTGAAGTAAAAAACGACCGCGCCAGGGCAAAGGCCATGCGGGCCTGCATGGTTTCGTCTTCCTTTTCCCGCGCGAATTGCAGCGCCCAGGAGTGGAATTCCGAGATTCCCCTGTTCAGTCTGCCACGCAGCAGCGGGTCAAAAATCGGCCGCCGGAAGTTGGAAACAAGAAACACGGAGACGTCCTGAACATAGTCATACTGCTTTGACCGGTAGAGATCGATAAACCGCACAATTTGCTCTTCATGATCATAGATGATGTTGTTTGTGTTGAAATCTCCGTGAATCAGCACGGAAAATGGAGCACAAAGGTTTTTTTCATATTCGCGGCATTGTTCTATAAGGCTTTGTACGGAAGGCACATGCGCTTTGCCTATGGAAAGACGCGAGCGCTGGGCGAATTCCGGGTGGACCTGCCGCACCTCGTCATAGCGCTGCTGCAACTGTTGTATGAAGTTGACGGCGACCGGCCCGGGATCAAGCGTTTTTTCCCATATATGCTGAATGGTCTTTTCCAGCACGAAAAAGGCGTTGGCGACGGTTGCCCCATCCCGGAGGATGATGAGATCGTCAAAGCCGCAGCCGCTTAAAAACTCCACCAGCAGGGACGAACGGTCCTCGTCTGCATTGTACCCGTAAATGCGGGGGACGCTGCCGGGAAAAAGGGCATCCCATTTTTCAAGGTTTTCCTTTTCGCGCAAAATTTTTTTGGGCGCTCCCTCCTTATACAGGGAGGCGTGTTCGGACATGCGCCCCTCGCCCGCGTTTTCGATCTTGCCGATGCGGCAGCCGGAACGCGAACCCCAGATAGCCTGAAAATTGATATTTTCAAAAGCGCCGGTATAGCCGGAATTTTCAAGCGTCTGCCGCAACGAGTCAAATTGTTCTATTTTAATGCGTTGTCCAAGAACGGCAAAAAGGATCGCCTCGCCCACATTGAGCAGCATGTCGCCGATGCGCTCAAGATAGCGGTAAATGAAAATGGCCGTAATGCAGTTGCCGGCCCCTTCCCGGCTGGAATTGATCAGGGAGGTGAGACGTTCAAAAGACGAGCGGTACAGGGCGTCAAGAATGTATTCGGAGCGGCAGATGCGAAGGGCCTTGGGCAAGCTGGACTCTTCCAGTGCCCGGGACACCAGATCAAGGCTTTCCTCAATAACCTGGAACATGGGGGAATATTCGCTGTCGCGCAGGATACGGCGTTCGGCGAGGTAGCCCATCTGCTCAAGGATATTGATGCACACGTCGCAGATGCGCTCAAGATTGGCGGTTATCGACAGAACGGCCCGGACGCGGTTCAGGCTGCGCGTGTCCATATCGCCGTGCGCATGAATGCAGGCGTAGCATTTGTTTTCAATAATCATTTTCAGGTTATTGATATACGATTCACGATTGACCGCCTTTTCATATGCCTCACTCGTCGGATGTTTTACAAAATCATATATCCGATGAACCTGCATCTGTGTTTCCGATACAATGAATTTAAAATTTTCCCGTATCCCGTCAATGTTCCCCATGCTATTTCCCCACGGACAGCGTAATGTTCTGCTCTTGTGAAGAACTTTCCTTCCATTGTATTTTGAAGCCTATCTTGTTGTTGCCCCCTTTCTTTTTCGCTTTTATCGACATGTGCAAAAGCCCGCTTGGATGCATCTCTATACATTCATCCGCTGACGACAGCATTACTTTACCTGTCTTCATCCCATTCGTGATGGCGTCAAGAAATGAGCATATGCTCTTTATGTCTTGCAATGACTCAAAGATGAATTTCTTTTCAGCAGCCATGATCTATCTCCGTAATGAATGTTGATGTGCCTTGACCTGTTACAACGGGGCCGCGCCTTCAGCCTGACAGGCGTTCCCTGTATCGCCGGATGACGAGTTCGCGGCAAGCCTGATTCGCCATGAGCTTCCTGCGGATGTTCAGATCGTCCCAGGCCGGCTGCAGGCCGACCTCCCGCTCCGCCTTCAGCGGATCCCGCTCCGCCGGCGTGAGGATTTTTTCGCTCATGTGGCAATCATCCCCCATAAAGACGAGAAGCTCCCGGCGATGTTTCGGCCGGTTCCTGTTTTGTTCCGCCACCACCGAGATAAGAAATTCAGTGTACCGCCGGGATTGGGGATTCCAGACTTCGTAACCGTCCACGTCATACCCGGCCAGCAGAACAGGCCAGAACTGTTCGGGGTGCGGAATGACGACGCACCCGCCGAGACCGCGTATTTCCTCAATGATTTCTCTTGTCTCATAGTAGTATTCCGGTGAAAACGCGGCCTTGACGGCGACCTTTACCTCATTGACGTACACCTGCACCCTGCTGATGAACGTGTCGCCGTATACGCCGCGCTTGCGGTTGAGAAAGTTGCGGACTAGCTTGTTTTTCAGACTGCCTCTGGCCACTTGCCCCCTGTGCCGTTCGATCAGGGAACGGAGCTTGTGGGCGATGGCCGCGGCAAAGGCGACAACGCTCTCGTCCGCGCCGCTCAGACCGGCCGCCCGCCGCGCGATCTCTCCGCTGCCGTTCCGCTCTGCCCCAAGGGCATCCAGCAGAAAGCCCAGCTGCGCGCGGCGGTAGTTCCTGGTGTGGTCCAGCATGGCCCGGAAGGTGGCCGCCTGCGCGACCCTGTCCGCCTGAAAGTGGGCAAGAAGTTGTATTTTCTGGTTAAACTCACTGGAAAAACAGTCCACTTCCACCCCCGAAAAGCCGTTGAGCGCAAGCAGTTCGTTGTGCTGGGTGGGAATGCACAATTCCTCCTCCACGGCCGGAAACATGGCGCCCATGCGCTCCCGGACAAGCGGAACCGGGATGAACTCCGGGTGCCAGTGCACGGCCAGGATATGCCGCTGCTCCGGATGGACGACATCGGGAATCCGTATCCGATCTTCCTGTTCAGCGGTCAGTTCAGTGCCGACGATCGCCTGAAAGTCCGCCACGTCTTCCGCGGCGGGTTCGCGGTCGATTGATTCGGGAGGCACGAACAGGCCGCGTCCTTCGGAAAGAGGATTGTTTGCCGATATTCCGCACAGTTCCAGCATGGCGTCTGTTCCGTCAGCAGGAAGGAAATGCCGGACCACGCGCCGTTATTTCTTGTTTTTCACGTCGGCGGATTTCATTTCGTCCGGCAGCTTTTTTTCTCCGGCGGGCGCAACCGGACTTGCCGCATCGGCCGCCCGTCCCGCAACGGGGGAGGAATCCGTCGCGGCCTTCCCGTCCTTTTCGTCTTGCCCGGCAATGAACGCCTTGATGCGGATCTGCTCTTCCCCATCCTTGCATGCCGCGCAGGGAGTCCATGAAATCCCGATGGAAAATGATTCCTTTTCAGGTTTTTGCTTCGCTTCAATTTCCACAGTTATATCTGACGACGGAACAAGGACAATCCGGCTCCCCTTTTTGCGCACTTCAATACATCCGGTCCTGAACGCTTCAAGCAGATTTTCAAGATAAGAAACAGCGGCGCTGTACTCCATCCTCTGCTCTGTGGAGATTTTTTTCTTTTCCATTGTCATTCTCCGTTTAGTTGCGGGTTGATGCCGGAAGACTTCCGCCGACCGCATTTCCGTTTTGTGTACCCGGCGTTTTTGACAGGACAATGTCAGTTCTGTGACATTTGCGCGCGGAGGGTATTATTCTTACGATTCTTTTTAATATCAGCTTGTTATGGCGACTTTTCAGCGCCGGCAGGGAAGCTGGCAAAAAATACGGAACTATGGTACATAAGGCCGTCACCAATGACTGGAGCGTTTTGCTTTTGAACGCTCCACAGCGCGTAACGCAGTGAAGCGCTGTGCGCCCCGTAGGCGTCGGCGAAGGTCCCTTCGCCGTTAAACGCCGAAGGGAGCGTCTGAAATACGAAATGCTTTGAAGGATGAAAAGACGTGAAAATTCTGGTAACGCCGCGCTCGTTCGGCACAACAAATCCCGCGCTTTTCGAGCGTCTGGGCGCGGCCGGTCTGCAGGTTGTCCGCAACGACACGGGCGGTATTTTATCCGCCGCGCGGATGAAGGAAAAAATCGCCGATTGTGAAGGGATAATACTGGGCGTTGACCCGCTGAACGCCGAAGTGCTGGCCGCCGCTCCGCTTTTGCGCGCCGTCGCCAGATACGGCGTGGGCCTGGACAATGTGGATCTCGCCGTCTGCAAAACGCGCGGCATCGCGGTATCACGCACTGTCGGAGCCAACAGCAACGCCGTGGCCGATTACGCCTTCGGCCTCATGCTGGCCGTCGCCCGCAAGACGACGCTCATGGACCGCCGATGCCGGGAAAAGGACTGGCGCAAAATCACCGGCATTGATATGTATGGAAAAATCCTTGGGATTATCGGTTTCGGCGCTGTGGGAAAGTGCGTTGCCGAACGCGCCCGGGGCTTTTCCATGCGCGTGCTCGTCCACGACCCTGTTTTCGACGCTCAGGCGGCCGCCGAGCTCGGCGCGGAGAGCGCCGACGTGGACGCCATCTGCCGCGAGGCGGATTTCATCACGCTGCATACGCCGCTCGACGACGCGACACGCAATCTCATCAACAGCCGACGTCTCGCCATGATGAAAACCACCGCCGTTCTCGTCAATACCGCGCGCGGCGGGCTCATCGACGAAGCCGCTCTTTTGGCCGCACTGCGGGAAGGCCGCATATACGGGGCTGGCCTTGACGTTTTTGCAAAGGAGCCCCCTCCGGACCAGGGCTGGTACAACCTGGACAACGTGGTGCTGGGTTCGCACTGCGCCGCGTCCACCAACGGCGCGACGGAAACCATGGGAACCATGGCGGTGGACAATCTGCTGAGGGATCTCGGACTCGCATAAATGAACTCAGACGCGCGACAGCGACAAATCCGCAATGACGCGGACGAGGCGGATTTCTCTCTCGCGAGTTATCGCTTTGAGCTGCCCCCGGAGCGGATAGCCCAATTTCCGCCGGAAAACAGAGGCTCCTCGCGACTGCTGGTCATGCCCCGCAGGGGCGAATTCAGCCCCAAGCACAGACGTTTTGAGGAGTTGCCGGACTGTCTGCCCAAAAACGCCCTGCTGGTCGCCAACAACGCGCGCGTTCTGCCGGCGCGCCTCATGGGCGAACGCCACACCGGGGGCAAGGCGGAATTTTTGCTGCTGACGCCGCTGCCGCTGGTGCTGGAGCGCGCCCGCCGGGACGCTTCCCGCAAGGCCGCGGACAAGGCCCGCTACGCCGAAGTCAGCGGCCTCATACGCGCCGGCGGGCGGATACGCGAAGGCGAAACCCTGCATTTCGGCGCCGGTCTGAGCGTCACCGCCCTTGAGCCGGCATCCTTCGGGGCGTGGCGGGCGCTCCTCGGCTGGCGGGACGATTTGGCGGGCTCTTTCGCGGCGGCCGGGCGCATCCCTCTGCCGCCTTACATCAAACGGCCTGACGGCGAAGAAGACGCCGAGCGCTATCAGACCGTCTATGCCGCCCGCGACAAAACCGGGGCTGTGGCGGCCCCCACGGCCGGGCTGCATTTTACCCCCGCGATGCGTGAAAGACTCGCGGCTGATTTTGAATGGGTTGAAATAACGCTCTATGTGGGCTACGGCACATTCAGCCCCGTGCGCAGCGAGGACATTCGCGGCCACAGGCTTCACCGCGAATATCTGGAAATTCCGGAAAAGGCGGCGCATGCCGTATCCCGGGCCAAAGCCGAAGGACGTCCGGTACTGGCCATAGGAACCACAAGCGCGCGCGCGCTTGAAGGCGTGGCGGATCTCTGCGGAAAGGCGCGGCCCTACGCCGGCATGACGGACATTTTTCTCCATCCCGGCCGCGAATTCCGCGTTGTGGACGCCCTGCTGACCAATTTTCATCTGCCGCGGTCCTCGCTGCTCATGCTGGTTTCCGCCTTTGCCGGACGCAAGCGCGTTCTGGCGGCCTATGAGGAAGCCGTAAAAAGTGGCTATCGTTTCTTTTCCTATGGCGACGCCATGCTGATACACTGAAAATTTCCCCCGGTTTCCGTGCCGGAGAGCATTGCGCCGGGCAAACTGCAATCAATGCGGATTTTTCGGAGAAAAAATCATGTCACGAGTTCAAATTCTGGAAGAACGATGCAAGGGCTGCCGCCTTTGCGCGGATGCTTGCCCTGCGGGCATTTTGCGCCCTTCCGGCCGTTTCAACCGCCAAGGATATGAAGTGGTGGAAGCGGACGGCAGATGTACCGGCTGCGCCTCGTGCGCAATCATGTGCCCGGATACGGCCATACGGGTGTTCAGAAACGCCGGGGGGGCCACCGCATGAATACCGGACGGATGCCCGACCGCATACTTGCCAAGGGTAATGAAGCCCTGGCTTACGGCGCTGTGGACGCCGGCCTGAAATGCTACTTCGGCTATCCCATCACCCCGCAAAATGAAATACCGGAAATGCTTTCCGCCCTGCTGCCCGAATGCGGCGGCTCCTTCGTGCAGGCCGAAAGCGAGGTCGGGGCCGTCAACATGCTGATCGGCGCCGGCGCCTGCGGCGTGCCGGCCATGGTTTCCTCCTCGAGCTGCGGCATTTCCCTGATGCAGGAAGGCATTTCCTATATGGCCGGCAGCCATATCCCCGGAGTTATCGTCAACATGGCGCGCGGCGGGCCGGGGCTTGGAGACCTGGGCCCCTCGCAGGGCGATTATTTTCAGGCCGTCAAGGGAGGCGGGCACGGCGATCACCGCAATCTGGTGCTTGCTCCCGCCACGGCGCAGGAATGTTATGATTTCATGTTCAAGGCCCTTACCCTTGCCTTTGTTTACCGGAATCCCGTCATGATCCTGGGCGACGCCGTTGTGGCCCAGCTCAAGGAACCCGTGCGGCGCGTGCCGCCCGCCGGGGCGGACACGCCGGAATACCTGGAGTCCCTTGTGCGGGACCAGCGCATAGAAGGCTATGGGGCGCGCGGCAAAGCCGCCGCGCCGCGTCTGCTCAAATCCGTCTATCTGGCCGAGGGGGAGCTCGCCGGGCGCAACCGCCTTTTGCAGAAAAAATACGCCGAGATGCGCGGGGAAGCGCTGTTTGAGTGCGAGGACGTTGACGACGCGGATCTCGTGGTGATTGCCTTCGGTTCCATAGGGCGCATAGCGCGGAGCGCCATCCGCCGGCTGCCCGGGACAGGCCGCAAGGTCGGCCTTTTCAGGCCGATCACCCTCTATCCCTTCCCCGAGGAGGCACTGCGGAAACTTGCGCCGTCGCGGCGTTTCCTTGTGGTGGAGCAGAACATCGGGCAGATGGTGGAGGACGTGCGCCTGGCCGTGAACGGCGCAAGCCCCGTATACTGGCACGGCGTCATGCCGGGCCTGTTTATCGGGGCCGACGAGCTTGTCGAGCCCATTCTCCGGGCTTTGGGATAACTTTGTTCCGGCGCTGTCCGCCGAAAAATCAGAGGAAACAGTCATGGCATCCGCAAAGAATCTTCGCCCGCAAGGAGCCGAAAAGCCGGTTTTTGACATAAATCCCGTGCTCAGCGAGCGCGTCACCCACTATTGCCCGGGCTGTCATCACGGCATCGCCCATCGGCTGGTAAGCGAAGTGCTGCACGAGCTCGGCGCGGCGGACAAGGCCATCCTTGTGACCTCTGTGGGGTGCGCCGCCTTCGCCTATGACTATTTTAACGTGGACTGTCTGGAAGCCCCCCACGGCCGGGCCTGCGCCGTGGCCACCGGCGTGCGCCGCGCGCGGCCGGAGGCTGTGGTCTTCACCTATCAGGGCGACGGGGACATGGCGGCCATCGGCACCGCCGAATCCCTGCATGCGGCCAACAGGGGCGAAAAGATCACGGCCGTTTTTATCAACAACACCGTTTACGGCATGACCGGCGGCCAGATGGCGCCCACCACCCTTGTCGGACAAAAAACCACCACTACCCTGCAGGGCAGAAACTTCCATAGTGAGGGCGGCCCCATACGCCTCGCGGAAATCATGGCCCAGTTGCAGGGAGTGGCCTATGCGGCCCGTTGCGCCCTGGACTCGGTAAAACACGTAAAGGCGGCGAAAAAAGCCGTTCGCCGGGCTTTTGACGTGCAGATCGCCGGCCTGGGCTTCGGCTTTGTGGAACTGCTCTCCGGCTGTCCGACCAACTGGCATATGGATCCTGTGGCGGCCAACAAGCGCATAGCGACGGACATGATCCCCGTTTTTCCCCTGGGCGTGTTCAGGGATGTGGAAGGAGAGTGACAATGCCCGGATATCAGGATGTTATCATGGCCGGCTTCGGCGGGCAGGGGGTCATGCTCATCGGCAACCTGCTGGCCCAGGCCGGCATGGAGCAAGGCTTCAATGTGACCTTCATTCCCGTCTACGGGGCGGAGATGCGCGGCGGAACGGCCAACTGCACCGTGGTGCTGGACAATCTGCCCATAGGCTCGCCCCTGGTGCGCGAACCGCTGTCCACCATTGTGCTCAACGAGCCTTCGCTCGCCAAATTCCAGCCGCGTCTGTGCAAGAACGGCGCGCAGATCGTCAACGCCTCCCTGATTGCCGAAGATCTGGTGGATACGGCGATACGCACCGTTTACATCCCGGCCAACGACATGGCGCACAAGCTCGGCAACGTAAAACTGGCAAACATGGTGGCCCTGGGGGCCTGGCTCAGAGCCACGGAGGCGCTGCCTCTCCAGGCGGTGCAGGACGCCCTGCGCCGCGTGGTAAGCGCGCGCCATGCCGGGCTGATACCGGTCAATGCCGCCGCCCTGGAGGCGGGATACGACTTCGCGTGATCATGCGCTGATTGAGCTTCCTGTGGCGTTTGCATAATATCGGCCGCCGTGATAACAGGACGGAAGCGCCGGAACGCCAGCGGCGACGGAAGCGCATGACACGAAAGCCCTGAACAGGAAAAGCCTTTGAGCGACGCACAGCCAGACGGCATCTTGCGCAATCATAAAATTCTTGTGGCCAACCGCGGTGAAATCGCCATGCGCATCATGGGCGCATGCGGGAGACTCGGCATTCCCTTCGCCGCCGTATACACCGCTGAAGACGCCGCTTCCGGTCATGTGTCCGCGGCCCGCGGGGAAGGCGGCGCAAAAAGCCTCTTTCGCGTTTCCTCCTATCATGACGCCAACGAGCTGATGTCGGTGGCCGACGAAGCCGGCTGCACGGCCGTGCATCCCGGCTACGGCTTTTTTGCGGAAGATTTTCGCTTTGCCCGCCGCGTCACAAAACGCGACCGCAAAATGATTTTTATCGGCCCGTCCTGGAAAATCATTCGCGAGCTGGGCGACAAAATCAACACCAAACGTCTGGCCCGCAGTCTCGGCGTCCCCACAGTGCCCGGCTCGGACAGGCCCATTTATGACGAAATGGAAGCCGAGCGCATCGCCAAGACCATTTTTGAGTTTCAGGAACAACAGGGAATCAGCCACCCCCTCGTGCTCGTCAAGGCTTCCGCGGGCGGCGGCGGCATGGGCATCGAAGAGGTGTACGACCCGGACCAGTTCCGCTCCGTTTACCGCCGCATACGCAATTATGCCCTCAGGCAGTTCAAGGACGAGGGCGTTCTCATTGAGCAGAGAGTCATGAATTTCAATCACTTGGAAGTCCAGATCGTCTCGGACAGAACGAGAATGAATCCCGTGCATTTCGGCACCCGCAATTGCTCCATTCAGTCAACCGGCCTGCAAAAACGCATTGAGGTCGCGCCGGGTTTCGTGCCGGAAGCCCTGGAATATTCTTTCGACGCCCGGAGGGTGCTTGACGATATTGTCGCCTACTCCCTGAAAATGGCCCGTACCGTGGGATACGACAACGTCGGCACCTGGGAATGGATTGTCACGCGCAAAGGGAACCCCTACCTTATGGAAGTCAACACGCGCATTCAGGTGGAAAACGGCGTCTCCGCGCGCATCGCCCAGATACGCGGCCAGGGGGGGGTTGACCTCATTGCCGAACAAATACGCACCGGGCTCGGGGAACCTCTCGGCTACAGGCAGGAAGACATCGGCTTTGAAGGGGTAAGCATTGAATATCGCCTGATAGCCGAAGATCCTGAAAACAATTTCACTCCCTGGGTCGGGCGGATTGAGGGCTTCTCCTGGAAAGACGCCCCCTGGCTGACCATGCTGACCCATGTTCCGGACAGGCTGCCCTATGAGATCCCCACAGAATTTGACCCCAATCTGGCTTTGGCCATTATCTACGGCAAGGACATTCAGGAAGCCAGGGAACGCGGCGCGGTCTTCCTCAACTCCCTGCGCCTGACAGGCAGAGACAGCGCCGGCGAACCCCTGAAGTCCAATGTGGCCTTTCTGAAAGACAACACCGGGCGTATCCTGTGTTTCTAGCCTTCTTTACAGTCATGACCGTGCGATAACATATCCCGGAATATCCAAAGACAGCCCATGGACAACAATATTGAAAAATACCTGCAAAACCTGCGCGAAAGACTCATCTATCTGACTGATATTTTTGCCGGCAAACACGGAGACAGCGCTGCCCTGCTTGAAGAGAAGCTGACGGCGTTCGCCGTGCGCGTGCGATCCGGCAACTGTGAGGACGTATATGCTGAACTTTCCACTGTGGAGGATCTTGTCGCCTACGTGGAGCGGCGTCTCGAAAAAACACTGACGCCCATGGATCGCGTGCGTGTTGTGCGTCATCCGCAGCGCGTCTGCCTGCGCGACATTCTGGAAAACGTCTACGACAATTTTACGGAAGTGGGCGGGCAGGACGAGCACAGCCTCGATCCGAGCATGCTCATCGCCCGCGCGATAATTACCCGTCGCCGCGGCAAAAAAACCTACATGCAATCCGTCATGGTCATCGGACAGGAAAAGGGGCACGGCGCGGAATACCGCAACGGCGGTTCCGTCAAACCCTGGGGCAATGCCAAAGCGCTTCAGTATATGAGCGTGGCGGAAACAGAGGGCATTCCCATCCATGCCTATATATTCACTCCGGGTTCTTATCCCATTGAAGACTATCCGGGAGCGGCACAACAAATAGCCAGAAATATTTACAATATGGCGGGATTGCGTGTGCCGGTCGTAGTCGTGATTTCTGAAGGAGGTTCAGGCGGGGCTGAAGCCATAGGCCTTGCGGACAGGCGCCTGATGCTCTCTCACGGTTATTATTCCGTCATTTCGCCCGAAGGAGCCGCAGCCATCGAAGGAAGGCTCAAAAACGGGGAGCGCGCCACTCCGGAACTCATTGAGCACTGCGCGGCAAATCTTAACATTCTGGCCGAGGACAATCTGAAATTCGGTTATATTGACCGAATTGTCCAGGAACCACCGCTCGGCGCGCGTCCCTGGCATTTTGACTTTTTCCGCTCCCTGCGCCAGGAGGTTATCCGCGCCACGGACGAAGTCGTCATTTCCACCAGAAAGATACCGGTCTTGCGCGGCCTTGCCCTCGCCCGCCACCGCAGCCCTGAAAGCGATATTGACAACCTTTATATCCGCTGGGGCCTTTCCGCTGCGGCAAAAGCGCGCCTGGTCCGCCGGCGGCAACAAAAATTTCTGCGCCTTTCGCGTCAGGCCGCCCGTGACAGGCGCCCCTTTGTAACGAAAACGGCAACCGCCTTTTTTGACTGGATTTCCAAACCTTGGGTCATTGTCAAATACGACTTCTACCACAAGCATCAGCGTCAAATCAGCACCCTCATGGAAGAAATCAACAATGAAATCGACATGCTCAAATATCGCCTGCTCGCCCCTTGGCGCAAGCTCAGCCGCCGCCTGCCCAGCCGCACGGACAACAAGGCCAGAGAGCTGACGGCACTTTCCTCATGGAAGGAGGACGGCCGCAGCCACAGGTGGAACTACATCTCGCCGCGTTACAAAATCGACCGAACCCTGACGTGCCCCAACAGCGAATCATACGGCTGCCTTGACCTCTGGGGGCCGGATCTTTTTGCCGAATTCGCCGGGGTATGCAGTCATTGCGGCTACCATTTCCCCATGGAGCCGGAATGGTACGTCAACAATGTTTTTGACGCGGGCTCGGTATTTGAGTTCAACAGTGAGATTGAGGCCGGCAACCCGCTTGGCTTTCCCGGTTTTTCCGAACTGGTGGCCCGGGCCAAGGAAAAGACGGGCGCAAAAAGCGGCTGTATGACCTTTGAAGCCCGCATTGACAACATAAAAATGGTTGTGGCCATGCTTATGGGCACATTTCGGGGAGGTTCCGTAGGGGCTGCGGAGGGTTACAAATTCGTGGAAGCCGCGGCAAGAGCCGCCAAAAAACGTTATCCGTTCCTGGCCTACGTACACGGGACAGCCGGCATCCGCATACAGGAGGGAACTCACGGCGTCATACAGATGCCCCGCTGCACGGTGGCCGTACGCCGCTATATTGAGGCAGGGGGGCTCTACATGGTTCTGTATGATACCAATTCCTTCGCCGGTCCTGTGGCAAGCTTTCTCGGTTGCTCGCCGTATCAGTTTGCCGTGCGCTCTTCCAACATCGGCTTCGCAGGCCCCGGCGTCATAAAGGAAACTACCGGTATGGACATTCCTCCCAAATACCATCGTTCCTACCGCGCGCTTTCGCGCGGGCACATCCAGGGCATATGGGACAGGCGCCAGATACGGGCAAACATCAAACAAGCCCTGCTGACCATCGGCGGACGCAACCTGTATTACAGGTAGCCTGACTATGTTTAATATTTCAAAATTGCTTGACGAGATCAAGTCTTCTCCTTACCGGGAAATTATTGTCGCCGCGCCGCATACCGGCAAAATTGCCTTTGCGGGAGTCGAAATCGGCGCTCGCGTGCACGGTCCGCAAGGCCGATGGAAGGAAACGCCGGGCACCAAACTCTGCACGCTGGAGCGCGAGTGCAATCCAAAACCGGTCTGCGCGCCGGAAAATGGCGAAATATGCCAGGTTCACAGAGAACTGGACGGACATTTCGTTGAGGCCGGCACCCCGCTTGTGGTGCTGCGCCACATGCTCACGCGGGATGAGGTACAGCGAATCATTCTGCAGAAGACCCTGTATCTTTTCCCCGCCCCGGAACGGGCAAAATACTACTTCACCCCCGAGGCGGACAAAAAAATTCGCGCTTCGGACGCGCGCTCCGTCACAGTGCACAACGGCATGGAGCTTTTCATCATGTCGCGCATGAAACGTGAAGTTCCTCTGAACTATACCGGCCCTGACGGCGTCATTTACGAGGTGTATTTCAAATACAACAAAAATCTGGATGCGGGTTCCCCTCTTGTCGGCATCTGCCCCCAAGATCATCTGCACATCATTCAGAATTTAGTCATGCGCGTGCAGACGGAATGGACAGAAACATAATATTGCCGACGGGATGCCGCTCATCGCAGTTGGAAAACCTGCCAGGATGTGTTTATGGGAAAAGCGCTGCAGATTCGTGTAAGTGCCGTCACCTGGAACGAGGACCTTTTGGAAAAATTCTGGCCGGATCTCACGGAGCTTGCTTTCAGCGTTCCCATAAAGCATGAAAAACGCGGCGTCCTGGAAATGGTCCGGGCGCTTGATGAGGGGCTCAGGTTTATGGGATGGCCCGAAGCCAGAAAAACGGCCATTGGCGATGACATTCGCAAGGCCGCGGCTCTCGGGAAGGCCATTGAAAACGCCCTGGCCGACTGGCGGCCCAGGCGGGCCAATATTCTGAGCGACGAACTTGAGAATGTGCTTGACCGCATGGAAAGCGCCATTGTAGCCTGCTGACGGGACATTGCAAAAAGCCGGACGTCGCCGACGAGTCATCCGATCGTCAACCATCATGGATGCCACATAATCAACCTGCTTCGACTTTGAGGAGAACAATCATGCTGAATAAAGTCACCATCATCGGCCGCCTTGGCCGCGACCCGGAATTGCGCTACACGCAGAGCGGAGCGCCCGTTGCCAGCCTGAATGTGGCAACAGACGAGTCGTATACCGACCGTGACGGCAACAAGGTTGAACGCACGGAATGGCATCGCGTCTCTGTTTTTCAGCGCCAGGCCGAGAGCTGCGCCAACTATCTGGGCAAGGGCAGCCTCGTCTACGTTGAGGGCAGCCTCACCACGCGCAAATGGCAGGATCAGAGCGGGCAGGACAAGTATTCCACAGAGATAAGGGCGCAGCGCGTCTTGTTTCTGGATCGCAGAAATGACGGCGCGCGCGCGCGCGGCATGGATGAGGATTATGAAAACCCGGCACGCCCTGCTGCCGCCGGACAGGGCGGACGCGCGGGGGGAGGCCAGCAACCCCAGCAGGACAAGCAGGGCCGTTCTCCCCAGGAGGATTTGGGGCCCGCATTTCCTTCCGAAGCGGCAAGCATGGACGAAGTGCCGTTTTAGTCAAAAAAATTTTCCGAGGTGGTTGACTTTTTGTTCAATTATTCACAAGATAGCCGTGACCTGCACTCTTGCCGCAGGGCCGTTCTGGAGGCCCGGGCGACAAGACAACCCTAAACAATGCAACAGATGGAGGATCCACAATGTCCAAACTCGTCCCCCCGCACGGAGGCAAAGGTCTGGTATGTTGCCTGCTTGAAGGCAGCGCCCTGGAAAGCGAAAAGAAAAAGGCCGCCGGCCTGAAACGGATCGAAATTTCTTCCCGCGCCAGAGGCGACCTGATAATGATGGGCATTGGCGGTTTTTCGCCGCTCAACGGCTTCATGAACAAAGCCGACTGGAAAAGCGTGTGTGAAAAAATGCTTCTTTCCGACGGCACCTTCTGGCCCGTGCCGGTAACGCTTGACATTTCAGCCGCGGACGCCAAGGCTGCCAAGGTTGGCGAAGAAATAGCCCTTGTGCGCAACGGCGAAGTCATGGCCACCATGAAGGTGGAGGAAATTTATGAAATGACCGAGGCGGACAAGAATTGGGAGTGCGAGAAGGTCTTCAAGGGATCAGGCCCGGATTCCCAAAAATTCTGGGAAGTCGCTCCCAGTGACCACCCGGGGGTCAAAATGGTGCTGGCCCAGAAAGAATACAACATCGCAGGCCCGGTGAAAGTGCTCTCCGAAGGCGACTTCCCCGAGAAATTCCCCGGCATTTACAAGACTCCCGCGCAGCTTCGCGCCGAAATGGACGCCAAAAACTGGGGCAAAGTCGCCGCGCTGCAACTGCGCAACCCCATGCACCGATCGCATGAGTATCTGGCCAAAATCGCCGTTGAAGTGTGTGACGGCGTGGTCATCCATTCCTTGGTCGGCTCGTTGAAGCCCGGCGACATCCCCGCCGAAGTGCGCATGGAGTGCATCAACACGCTGGTGGAAAAATACTTTGTCAAAGAACACGTGATTCAGGCCGGCTATCCGCTTGACATGCGTTACGCGGGCCCGCGCGAGGCACTGCTTCACGCCACCTTCCGCCAGAACTACGGCATCAACAACCTGCTTGTCGGCCGCGATCATGCGGGTGTAGGCGATTTCTACGGCCTTTTCGAAGCCCAGGAAATTTTCGACGTGATGCCCAGACCCTCCAGCCCCGGCAAAGCCCTGCTCTGCCAGCCCATGAAGATTGACTGGACCTTCTATTGCTTCAAATGCGACGGCATGGCCTCGTTGCGCACCTGCCCGCATGCCAAGGAAGATCGCGTCATCCTCTCCGGCACCAAACTGCGCAAGATGCTTTCCGAAGGGCAGGAAGTGCCCGATCACTTCGGGCGCGACGAGGTGCTCGCCGTTCTGCGCAGGTACTACGAGGGCCTGACTGAAAAAGTTGAAGTGAAAATGCAGGGTTTTGCCGCCGGCAAAGGCATGTAGCACATCTGTTTTCATCCGAACGAAAAGGCGCCCTTGGGGCGCCTTTTCTGTCTTGGTGCGCCCGGCAGGGCGCACGAACTTGGAGGTGTAAGTCCTCCGCAGGCCCGTCACGTGGGATAACGTACGGTATTTTTCGCACATTTGAAAAAATGGAAGTAGCCCGCCAAGTCGGTTAGGTTTGGTCATAGCCAAACAACCACCAGACCGACAAGGGAGGGCTACAGATGGAAACT
>JAISOT010000075.1 GCA_031275465.1 Desulfovibrio sp. | reverse complement strand
AGTTTCCATCTGTAGCCCTCCCTTGTCGGTCTGGTGGTTGTTTGGCTATGACCAAACCTAACCGACTTGGCGGGCTACTTCCATTTTTTCAAATGTGCGAAAAATACCGTACGTTATCTAATAGTTTTCATTGGGATGGCCTCCTGCAAAGGGTTTATGGTTCCTTATGCATACCCGCTTTAGTCGGGCGGGGCTATCCCAACATCTAATCATTTATAGGTTTCAGGAAGAGCGCGCGCGGCACAATCAGTTACATCCGGCAGAACCGGATGTAACTGATTGTGCCGAATAGAAGAATTAAAACACACTCATTGTTTCAATCCAGGCCCCCTACGCGGGAACGACATTTGAAAAATTTTTGACTGATGGACCTTTGGGAGATAGTAGCATGGCGTTGCGTGGGCAGGCTGGAAGCGCCCTAAATGATGAGACGGAAACTTTCAGCCTGTTTTTTATTTAGTCTGCGCCGCCCACTGGAAAAAACTTTCCCGGCGCTGCTTTGGTAACTTCATGTTTTTCAGGGCATACACCTCTAAATTTTTAAAGCCTGTAACAGAAAATCTTCATTGAGAGCGATCTTGAAGCGCTTGCCCTTCAGGCTTGATTTTCCAGGTATGCGCCGAAGCAGATGTAAGCAAATACTTCGGAGTGTTCCGAGATTCTTGGCTGCATTACACGCCCGCGCCCGGCTTTGATCTTCATTGAAAACCACATCCAGACACCAATGGAGAGAATTTTCAATTTGCCAGTGTGCGCGGGCACTTCTGGCGGCCTATGATTCGCCTTGCGGCAGGCTGCTTATGTATTGGTCCCCCGATTAAACCTTGCCGCGGTTAGCGTAAATGGCGCACACCGCATAAAAGACACGCCCCCCTGTTTGGCAATGTTTACTCGGGGGAGCAATAGAACTTTTTCGCTTTGAGATGGTTGCAAGGATTTACAGGCAAATCCTTGCAGAGCAGCCCAGCTTTTTCAAAGTTAAACTGCTCTAATGCGGCGACCCTGATTCGAGGCGCGTATGCACTGACGGCGTGCTCCCGCCGCCGGATTTATCCTCCAGCAGCGGCTCGATGTCGTCCGTTATGGGCACGGTGGCGGCGCCCATGGCAAGCACTTCATTGCTGTTTATATGGATCAGTTTCATGCTGAAGCGCACCTGTTCCGGCGTAACGACGTATGTGCCGGCCAGCACAGCCTGCGCCGCGCCTGTTGTGCCGGCGAGTTTCTGCAGATCCCTCGTGAGGAAAAATTCGCCTTTTCTGTTGAAACGGATATGGCGCCCTTTGCGGAGTTCAGTAAAGCGGTAGCCCGCATCCATAAGACGGCGGACGATTTCTTCCGTTACCTGCCTTCCCAGGGGCGATGTTTCTTCAAGGTTATTGATGTTTGCCGCCGTGGTGCCCATGATGGTGATGCGGGAACGGGCGAGAGCCTCCCGCTCGCTTTTTTTCATATCGCGGTTGTCGCCCGCATAGCGCGTCATCAGCTGCGAATCCATCTGATCAGCGATGCTGTTCGCGGCAACGGGAACTGTGCCGATTTCAAAAAAGGCCGCCGCCGCCAAGGGGAAGAACAACAGGGCAAGGATGAGTACAATGATAAAAAAGGATCTGCTCATGGATCACCTCAACGCATTGTGCGCAATAAAAGCTCCACGCCGCCCATTTCATGTCGGATGACAGCCATCTCTTCGTTGGAACGACAGGTGGAAAGCGCCTGCGCGTAGGATTGGCGCGCAAGCTCGTAGCGCCCTTTCGCGCGGTATTCACGGGCCTGTTCGAGAAACTCTTCGCTGATATTCGGTCCGTCAATGACCGGGGGCTCCGTCCGGTATGCGTTTTCCGCAGCCGGCGCGGCTGAAGGCGCGATGAAAGGGGACATGACCATTGTCAGAACGAGAAAAACAGATGGCAGAATTTTCATGTTCTATCGTCCCTGTACGATGCGTATTTTCCCGGTGGAAACGGCATCGGCCGGAGTGTAGAGCGGCGGATGCGGATTCCGGCCTGCGGCCGCTGTCGGGGATTTTGTCCCGGTTTTTACCTTGCCCGGATCCGGTGCGTTCGCTCCGCCCGCGGCGGTGCCGTCCGCCTTTTGAAGCGGAAGAAGCGGCGCGTCAGCCTTGCCCATTCGCGCCACAACAGGCGTGTTGGCAAGCACAAGCTGGCCGGTGCGCAATACAAGCCCGTCGCCGGCGCGCACCAGACGCGCGTTGACGAATGTGGCCCGCTTTTCCACATAATAGGTGCCCACAATGAGGGCGGCCCATTTCTGCCCTCGGGTCGGGACAATCTGGTTGGCGGCAAGCGCCAGATCATCGCGTCCGCCGACGACGGAGATATGCCCTGTCAGGCGGTATTCGCGCGTGGGGAAACCGCGCTGGTTAAACTCATAAAACATGGATTCGGCAATCAGCCTGCCCAAAGGCGAACTTTGCGAGGAATTGTTCTGTTCCACGAAGGCCGTGGGCATGGCCACAAAGCCTTGCAGCGCGTCATTGGGCATGGTTGCGAGCATCTGATCCGCCAGTTCGCGGCATTTGAGCTTCAATTCCACCGCATCCACATAGTCCGGTTGCCCGGGGGAAAGTTTTCCCGAGCACCCTGAAGCAGAAGACAACAGCAACGCGCCGATCAGGCAGGCATGGACGTAAAAGCGCATGGCGGAACCTCAATTATTTATGTATGCTATCGGCGGCCTTGAGAAAAACTTGAGTGCCCGCTCCCGGAAGGCCTGAAAATTTTTCCGCCGCGTAACATGCCGTGTGTAATGCAAGGCGCGTTCCAAGGCAGGGCGCATGTGATCAGGATTTTCCATACGTGCCACGAAAAGCCGTGAGCCGGACTTGGCTTGCATCGGATTATGGCGTATTGTCGCAATGTTGTTATACGCTTCAAGGCAGGCAGAATGGGGACAGGAAAAACTCGTTCCATCCGTCTCGGCGGGGTGGCCATAGGCGGCGGCGCGCCGGTCATGGTGCAGAGCATGACCAACACCGATACTCGCAATGTGTCTTCAACGCTGGCGCAGATTGCGCGGCTTGGGGAATACGGCTGTGAGGCGGTACGCCTGGCTGTTCCGGACGAAGCCGCCGCCAGGGGCATTGCCGCGATCAGGAAAGGCACGCGGCTGCCGCTTATTGCCGACATTCACTTTGACTATCGTCTGGCTCTTGCCGCCGTGGAGGCCGGTGTCGAAGGATTAAGGATAAATCCCGGCAACATAGGCAAAAAAGCGCAGCTTTGCCAGATTGTCGATGCCGCAAAAATGCACAAGGCCGTCATTCGCGTGGGCGTCAACGGTGGTTCTCTGGAAAAATCCCTGCTTCGCCGCTACGGCAAACCCTGCCCCGAAGCGCTGGTGCAAAGCGCCCTGAAGCACATTCGTCTGCTGGAGGCGCGGGGGTTCGATCAGATCAAGGTATCCATCAAGTCTTCCTCGGTGCGGGACACCATCGCCGCATACCGCCTGCTGTCGGTTTCCTGCGACTACCCCCTGCACATCGGGATTACGGAAGCCGGCGGCCTTTTGCGCGGGGCCGTCAAATCCGCCGTGGGTCTGGGAATTTTGCTTAATGAAGGCATCGGCGATACGCTGCGCGTTTCTCTCAGTGCCGACCCGGTCCACGAGGTGACAGCGGCCTGGGAGATACTCCGCGCTCTCGGCCTGCGCGCGCGCGGGCCGGAAATAATTTCCTGTCCTACCTGCGGGCGCACGGAAATCGACCTCTTTGCGCTGTCCCGGGCCGTTGAAGAGCGTTTGGCCGGTTCCACGGCTCCCGTCAAAGTGGCGGTCATGGGCTGTGTGGTCAACGGGCCGGGCGAGGCGCGTGAAGCGGATCTTGGCCTTGCCGGCGGGCGCGACAAAGGAATTATTTTTCGCAGGGGAGAGGTCATACGAACCGTCAAAGGCCAGGAGGCCCTGATGTCCGCGTTTATGGAAGAACTGCAGATTCTGCTCGGAACATTTTCAACGTCATCTGAACCGGGATGTCCGTGAATATCCGCATGTCCGCCGAAGCGGGCCGCGTTGCGGCGACAGTGTGAAACCAATTCATCATGAAGGATAATCGTATGCGCTTCAGTTCCTGCTATATTCCCACACTCAAGGAATCTCCCGCCGACGCCGAGGTTGCGAGCCACAGGCTTCTGTTGCGCGCCGGCATGATACGCAGGCTGACGGCCGGCGTCTACGTGTATCTTCCCCTCGGGCTCAGAATGCTGGACAAAATATCGAAAATCGTCAGGGAAGAAATGAATGCCGCGGGTTTTCAGGAATTGCTCATGCCTGTCGTGCAGCCGGCCGATTTATGGAAGGAGTCGGGTCGCTGGGAACAGTACGGCAAGGAACTTCTGCGCTTCAAAGACCGCAATGACCGGGAATGCTGCCTTGGCCCCACGCATGAGGAAGTGATCACGGATATGGTGCGCGGTGAGGTGCGTTCTTACCGGCAGCTGCCCGTTCGGCTCTATCAGATCCAGACAAAATTCCGCGATGAAATCCGTCCGCGTTTTGGCCTGATGCGCGGCCGTGAATTCATAATGAAGGATGCCTATTCCTTTGATATGGATGTCGCCGGGGCTGAACGAAGTTATAAAAGCATGTACGACGCCTATATGAGGATTTTTCAGCGCCTGGGCGTCAGATTCAGGGCTGTCGAAGCCGACAACGGTTCCATAGGCGGCAGTTTTTCCCACGAGTTTATGGTTCTGGCCGATACGGGAGAAGACACCATAGTTTTTTGCAGGAATTGCGATTATGCGGCCAACGTGGAGCGCGCGCGGATATGCTGGACAGGGGAAAAGGCCCGGTCGTGCCCCCCCTGCCGAGGCGTGGCCACTCCGGGCGCGCATACGGTAAACGAGGTCGTCGGAATGCTGGGCGTCCCGCCCGCAAAGATTGTCAAAACCCTCGTCTTCCTTGCTGACGGCAGGCCGGTGGCGGCGCTGGTGCGCGGTGACCGGGAGCTGAATGAAGCAAAACTGAAGAACCTGCTGAAGGCGCAGGACATAAAACTGGCGGATGCGGCTGCTGTGGAGCGACTGACACGCGCTCCTCTGGGTTTTGCGGGACCGCAGGGGCTTGATCTGCCGGTTTACGCCGATCTGGAGCTTCAGGGAGACACGGATTACGTCACTGGCGGCAATGCCGCGGACACGCATGCCATGCATGTTGATCTGTCGCGCGACGCGCATGTGACGGCTTTCGCGGATTTGCGCAATATTGCGGCCGATGACCGCTGCCCGTGCTGCGGGGGCGATGTCACCCTGAGGCGGGGCATTGAGGTCGGGCATGTTTTTATGCTGGGCCTGAAATACAGTGAAGCCATGCATGCGGCTTTTTTGGATGAAAAGGGGCGGGAGCGCCTGATGATAATGGGCTGTTACGGCATTGGGGTTTCCCGCGTCGCGGCGGCCGCCGTTGAACAGAATCATGACGCCGACGGCATTGTGTTTCCGCCGTCAATGGCGCCTTTTGAGGCCGTATTGATCTGCCTTGATCCCAATAATGCCCAGGTGGCCGCCACGGCGGAAAAAATATATGCGCTTTTGCGGCGGCTCGGCGTGGACGTGCTGTATGACGATCGGGAAGAACGCCCGGGCGTGAAGTTTAAGGACGCCGATCTGCTGGGAATGCCCATGCAGCTTGTTGTCGGGGCCAAAAGCCTCGCGCGGCGCGTTGTGGAGTGCAAGGACAGGCGTTGCGGCGAAAAAAGCGAACTTGATCTGGACCATCTTGAATCCGCGTTCGGGCAGTGGGCCAGCCGCGTGCGCGCCGGATGGGATACAGGCACATAGGGAACGGAAGTGCCGGAAAACATACTGACAGTGCGTGAACTGACGGAGCGGTTGCGCGCGAATCTGGAGGGGGCTTTTCCTTTTGTCTGGGTGCGCGGCGAGGTGACAAATCTCACGCGACCCGGATCCGGCCATATTTATTTCAGCCTGAAGGACAGAGAGGCCCAGATTCAGTGCGTCTGGTTTGCGCAGCAGCAGAAACGCGCGAGCCGCGGGCAGGATTTCGATCCGCTCACCGGCGAGGTCTATGACGGCCCGCGTCCCTCCCCGTTGAGCGTGCTGCGCAATGGCGCGACAATGCTGTGCGCGGGGCGGATCAGCGTTTACGCCGCCCGCGGGCAGTATCAGCTTGTTGTCGAACTGTTGCAGGATGAGGGCCGGGGGATGCTCGCCCAGGCTTTTGAAGAACGCAAACGCAAGCTTATGGAACTCGGCTATTTCGCCGTGGAGCGCAAGAGGCTGTTGCCGTATGACGCCAAACGGGTTGCCCTGATAACCTCTGCCGCGGGCGCCGCTATCCATGATTTTTTAACGCTTGGCGCGCAGAGGGGCAGCGGCGCGCAGATATGTCTTTTTCCGGCGTCGGTTCAGGGCAATGCGGCGGCGGCGGAAATAGTCACGGCGCTGCATCGGGCCGGCGCGCAGGGCTGGGCGCAGGTGATCGTGCTGATCCGCGGCGGAGGTTCGCTGGAAGACTTATGGCCCTTCAACGAGGAGGCCGTCGCCGAAGCCGTTTTTCGGTCGCGGATTCCCGTGCTGGCCGGTATCGGCCATGAGGTGGATGTGACATTGGCGGATATGACGGCGGACGCGCGCGCGGCCACGCCGTCCCATGCGGCGCAGCTGCTCTGGCCGCCGCGCACGGAACTTGCGCAGCGCCTGGATGACGCCTGCGGCGCGCTGCGGCGCGCTGCGGCGGGCCGGCTTGCCGGCATGGAGCGTTCGCTTCAGGAGCAGACCAAAGCCCTGCGCTGGCTTTCGCCCTCGCGCTGCCTCGCCCGGCTGCGCGAGCGGCTTGAGCGGATGCTTTGCGCCCTGGAGAAAACCCTGCCGCAGCGTCTCGCCGGCGCGGGGCGGCAACTCGCGCAAAAACGGGATATGCTGCACGCGCGCATCCTTCGCTCACTGGAGCGGCGGGAGCATGCGCTTGCCAGATTGACCTTGACTGTGGAAAACGCCGATCCCCTGGCGCCGCTGAAAAAGGGCTATGCCCTGGCTTCGGCGGCGAACGGGGATATTCTGCGCTCGGTACGCCAGGTCGCGCCGGGGCAGGAAATACATGTACGCCTCGACAACGGGCGCCTGTCGGCGATTGTCAGCGTGGTGAGGCCTGAATGACGGAGTTTTCAGCAATGAACGAAACGACGGAAGAAAATCTTTTCGAGCGGAAGATGACGCGTCTGCAAGATATTGTTGACGCGCTGGAATCGGACGATTTGCCTTTGGAAAAAAGCATGTCTCTCTACAAGGAAGGGTTGACCTGCGCCAGTTTTTGCAAAGAGCGGCTGGAAAAAGCCCACCATGAACTCACTGTCTGGCAGGAGGGTGAAATGAAACCGTTTGCGCCGCGGGAGGAGGAAGAACCATCCGATCCGGCCGGAGGGAATGCCCCATGATGTCCGAAACGGCCATGAAAGCCCTGCTCGGGGAGCGCGCGGCGATGGTGGAGGAGTTCCTTGCCTCCTGCCTTGACGGTTTTTCCGCGTCTCCGCGTCTCAGACAGGCCATGCTGTACAGCCTGCAGGCAGGAGGAAAGCGCCTGCGCCCGGTATTGTGTCTGACCTGCGCCTCTCTGTGCGGAGGTTCGGCGGAGACGGCCCTGCCTTTTGCCTGCGCCATTGAAATGATACACACCTATTCCCTGGTGCATGACGATCTGCCGGCCATGGACAATGACGATCTGAGGCGGGGCAAGCCGTCAAACCACAAGGTTTTTGGCGAAGCTACCGCCATTCTGGCGGGAGACGCGCTGCTGACCGACGCCTTTGCCGTTATGTGCCGCACCGGCGTTCAGGCGGACAGGCTCATCAGGGCTGTATCAACAGTCGCCCTGGCGGCGGGATCTTCGGGAATGGCCGGCGGGCAACAATGGGATATGCTTTACACCGGCAGGCCCGCCGTCGCGCTGGAGGAACTGCAGCGGATGCACGCCATGAAAACCGGCGCGCTGATGCGGGCCTCCTGCGTTTGCGGCGCGCTTCTGGCGGGGGCCGATGAGGAGAAAGTGAAGACCATGGGCGTTTTTGGCGCCGCTCTGGGCATGGCCTTTCAGATTACCGACGATATTCTTGATCTTACAGCCGATACGGCCAGTTTGGGCAAACCGGCCGGGAGCGATGCGGGCAAGGGAAAAAACACCTATCCTTCCCTGGTGGGCATGGAAAAAAGCCGTGAACTCGCTTGTGAACAGATTGCCGCGGCCCAGGCGGCTTTGCGGGAATTCTCCGGAAGAGACGCCGAATTTTTGTCCGGTCTGGCTTCCTATATCATTCATAGGACGGCCTGAACAATGCAGACGGGACATCCGCTTCTGGAGGACATATGCTCTCCCTCGCAACTGGCCGAATTTTCCGATTCGCAGTTGCTTCAGCTGGCTAGCGAGGTCAGGCGACGCATTGTCGATGTTGTTTCGCGCAACGGCGGGCATCTGGCTCCTTCACTGGGCGTTGTGGAGCTTACGCTTGCTTTGCTGGCGACATTTGATCTGGACAGGGACAAGCTGATCTGGGATGTCGGCCATCAGTCCTACGCGTTCAAACTGCTCACCGGACGCGCGCGCAGATTCCACACTCTGCGCGCTTTTGGCGGTCTTTCCGGATTTCCGAGGATATCGGAAAGCCCCTATGATCATTTTGGCGTGGGGCACTCCTCAACTTCCATATCAGCCGCCCTGGGCATGGCGCTGGCGCGGGATCTGGCCGGGCTTCACCATCATGTCGTTGCCGTTATCGGCGACGGCGCACTGACGGCGGGCGAGGCCTTTGAAGGGCTCAATCTGGCCGGACATATGGGCAAACGGCTCATTGTGGTGCTCAATGACAATGCAATGTCCATTTCACCCAACGTGGGCGCGCTTTCACGTTTCCTGAGCAGCGCCCTGTCGCGGCGCTGGGTGCGGCAGGCCCGCAAGGATGTGCTCGAATTTTTGCGGGCCGTGCCGCGTATCGGGCAAAATCTGGCTCTCTACGCTCTGCGGGGCGAACTGAGCTTCAAGTCCTTCTTTACGCCCGGCATGCTGTTTGAAGCGTTCCGTTTCGCCTATATCGGGCCTGTGGACGGCCATAATACAGGTGAATTGAAGCGGCATCTGCGGATGGCCGCCGCTGTGGAGGACGGCCCTGTTCTTCTGCATGTGCGCACGCAGAAAGGCAGGGGGTACGCCCCTGCCGAGGCCAATCCGACGCATTATCACGGCGTTGGCCTGTTCACGCCCGAGACGGGGCTGCCTGTTTCCAACGCATCGCGCGCCCCGACGTTCACGGATGTTTTCGGGAAGACTGTCCTGCGGCTGGCGGAACAGGATAAAAAAATCATCGCCATCACCGCCGCCATGCCTGAGGGCACGGGGACGGAGTTTTTCAAGGAGCGCTTCCCCGAACGTTTCGTGGATACCGGGATTTGCGAACAGCATGCCGTAACTTTCGCGGCCGGTCTGGCGAGCCAGGGGTACCGGCCTGTTGTGGCCATTTATTCCACATTTTTGCAGCGCGCCTACGATCAGATAGTGCATGACGTCTGCCTGCAAAACCTGCCCGTCACCTTTTGCGTCGATCGCGCGGGTCTGGTGGGGGAAGACGGGGCCACGCACCACGGAGCTTTCGACATAGCCTATTTGCGGCATATCCCCAATATGCGCATCCTTGCTCCGCGCAATGAGGACATGCTCCGCCATTGTCTGGCAACGGCGCTTGCCCTGGAGGCGCCCTGCGCCGTTCGCTATCCGCGCGGAAGCGGATACGGCGTGCCGCTGAACGGAGCGGCACGCGCATTGCCTCTGGGGGTCGGAGAGGTACTGCTGGACGGCAGCGGCATCGCTGTCATTGCTGTTGGCAACCGGGCCCATCCGGCTCTTGAGGCAGCGTTTTTTGTGGAGAGGGAGTTGGGCTTCCGGCCGCTGGTTTTTGATCCCGTCTGGCTCAAACCCCTGCCGGAGCTGGAATTGGCGGATATGGCGAGCCGTTTTGGCAAATTGCTGATTGTCGAGGAAGGCGCGCTGGCCGGCGGCTTTTCCTCCGCCGTGCTGGAATTTTTGAATGACCGGGGATTGCTGGGAGGGCTCAGCGTAAAGCGGCTCGGCCTGCCGGATAGTTTTGTGGAACACGGCACGCAGCTGGAATTGCGTGAAATGCTCGGCCTGCGCAGCAGGAATATTGCCGGGGCGATTGCGGAACTGGCGAAGAAGCAGGACACCGTCGAAGCATGATAGTGCCGCTGTCCGAAGCGCACCACAAGCTGGCGCGTTATGGCTGTTGCCGCCGATGTACGCGTGTGCGCGGAGGCCGACGGCGTGGAGCTTGCGCTATCCGAGGCGGCGGTGTTCCTGAAGGCCGGAGAGAGCGGCAGGGTGGTCTTTCCTCTTGTGATAGGCCGCGTTGCCATTGAATCCCTCCTGGTTGAGGAAAAGTATAGAAAATTTTATTTGGAAATGGAATTACACGGCATCTTGACGGGAGGCCCTCACGGACATTACCTTGTCCACCGTGCATCTGACGCATGTTGAAACTTTCTGGATCCGCGGCTGCGAAACAGGCCCCGACGACATTCTGCCCGTACAGAATCTTTGCGCCCGCATGGAAGAGGCTGCCGCCCTGCACGCGGCGCAGCTGGGCGTCGGCATGGAAGATCTGCTGGACAGGGGCCTGGCCTGGGCCTTGACCCGCATGCGCCTGGAAATACACGAATTGCCGCGTGCGCATCCTTGCGGCGCGTCCCGCCCGGACAACGCCATCACGGTGAAAACATGGCCGGTTTCCGTGGAAGGACTGCAGTTCAGACGTGATTTTCTGATTTGCGGGAAGGACAAAATCCTGGTCAGGGCGGCGACTGACTGGGTGGTGCTTAATCTGGAAACCCGCAGGGCCGAACGGATTCCCGGGTTTATCGGCCGCCTGCGTCCCGAAAGCCCCGAATACGCGCTGCCGGCGGAAAAGCTGCGCCTGCCCGGACAGGAGGACTCCGGCGTATTGCGCCGGGTTGCCGTACGCCGCGCGGATATTGACCGCAACCGCCACGTGAACAACAGACGTTACCTTGAATGGATTCTGGAGGCAACGCCGGCGGAAATATGCGTCAAGCGGCATCCGCGCAAAATTGAGCTGATGTTCCGCGCGGAAGCCGTGTACGGCGACAATGTGCTGGTCCGCGGAAGCCTGCCCGGCGGCGGCGTCTGCCTTTACGGCCTGTTCAGGGAGAGAGACGGTCAGGAACTGGCGCGGGCTAGGATGCTTTGGGA
>JAISOT010000108.1 GCA_031275465.1 Desulfovibrio sp. | reverse complement strand
GAGGACAAGGCAAAACTGGCCGCCGCCTATGCCGCGGCTGACGTTTTTGTGTCACCCTCCTTTCAGGAGGTCTTCGGATTGGCCACAGCGGAGGCCCAGGCCTGCGGCACGCCGGGGGTCGGCTTTTACGGTACTGGCGCGGAGGACATCGTGCGGGACGGCGTGACCGGCTTTCTGGCCAGACACCCCGGCCTGCCGCTTGCCGGCAATGCTTCCCCTTCCGGGGACGATGCATATTCTTCCTTCTCTCCGGACAGCGTGGAGGATTTGGCCGCTAAAATCAAACGCGTGCTGGATTTACCCCAGGACGAATATGCGGTCATGCGCCGCGCCTGCCGGGAGCGGGCGCTGGCCGAATATTCGTCCACGTTGCAGGCGGCGCGTTACCTGCAACTGTACCGCCGGATTCTGGGATTGCCGGAAAGTTTACAGGCTTTAGCATGCGAAAAATATCCACCGGAGAAAAACAGGGATTCCTTTTAAAAAAATAAATGGAAAATATGAAATACGCCCCCATAGTCCTCTTTGTTTATAATCGTCCGGAACACACCGCGCGGACGGTTGAAGCTCTTAGGCGCAATGAGCTTGCTGAAAAGAGCGAACTCCATATTTTTTCCGACGGACCTAAAAACTCTGATGACCGGAACCAGGTTTCCGCTGTGCGCGCATATCTTGAAAAAATTACCGGCTTCGAGCGCGTTTTCCTCAATGCCGGCGAAGTCAACGCCGGACTGGCGAACTCCATAATAGCCGGGGTGACTGAAGTATGCGGGCGCTATGGTTCTGTTATCGTTCTTGAGGATGATCTTGTGACCAGCCCGTATTTTTTGCGCTACATGAACGATGCTCTGGAAACATACGCGGAGGATACCAGAGTCGGGGCGATCAGCGGCAACCTTTATCCGCTGGAAGTAGATTTGCCGGAGACATATTTTATTCGCCACGCAAATTCCTGGGGCTGGGGCACCTGGCAACGCGCCTGGAAGCTGTTTAACCCTGACGCGCGGGCGCTGCTGCGGGAGTTGGAACGCCTAGGCGCGGATTACGAATTCGATTTTTACGGATCATATCCATATATGGAGACGCTACGCAAGCAAACAGCGGGAGAGGCAGATTCATGGGCGATACGTTGGTACGCGACGCTGTTTTTACGGAACATGCTGTCTTTGTATCCGCGTCAGTCGTTAACCTGTCATATAGGGGATCAATCAGGCACGCATTGCCGAAACATGATAGGCAAATTACATGAAGTGGCTGTCAGCGGGACACCCGTTCAGGTGAAAAGGCAAGCTGCGATTGAAAATCCCGTACATCGCAGGATTTTTGCGGAATATTATGGAGTCGGGAGGAAAAAGATCGCCATGGCCGAATTGCGGCGCAGGCATTCTGCCTCTGTTTCCGGTTCACGAAAAGAAAAGTATACATGAAAAAACTCACCATCATTACCGTTTGTCTGAATGAGCCGAAACTGGAACGCACCTGCGCGAGCATCGTTGAGCAGACTTTCCAGGATTTTGAATGGATTGTCGTTGACGGCGGCTCAGACCGGGCAACCTTGGATATTTTTGAAAAATATAAATCACGCATTGATTGCTTCATTTCTGAAAAAGACAGCGGCATTTATGACGCCATGAATAAAGGCATAGCTCAAGCCAAAGGCGAATGGCTGAATTTCATGAATGCCGGAGATCGCTTTTTCGCGCCGGAGACCCTGGAAAATATTTTTTCCGATCCCGCTACTTGCGCCGATTGCGATATAATTGCTGGTTCATGCGAATTTGAGAATCCGCCTGACGCAAGACTGCAATATCTGGCACCGCCGCCGGAAATAGATCTCTGTTATCTTTATGCCCACACCATAGCGCATCAGGCGGCGTTCATAAAAAGAGCCTTGTTCGCTGTGGTTGGAGGATATGATACAAATTTTCAGATCGCCGCCGACTATAAACAATGGATTTCTTTTTGCAGGCACGGGTATAAGTTCAAGTGCGTCAGCAATATTATCGCTGTAAATGCTCCTTGCGGAATTTCCGGCTCGCTTCAATGGAGAAAAAGGCAAATTGCTGAACTTGCGGAAATACGCATGCGCTGTTTCACCAGGGAGGAATCCTCCAAAGGTATGGAGTTCAGGCAAAGAAATTTTAAAAATGTGGCTGATTATGTACGGGGTCGGAATGTTGAGAAGAATCAGACGATATCTTAAAGCCTTACGCCAAATAGCCCAATATCAGAACAGATTTGACAACATGTCGCAAAATATTCATGCGCTGTATGAATTTCTGGGTTGGGAGGGGCAATATGCCGATACGCACCTGTTTTTTTGGTGCAAGAAGTATTGGCGCGACAAATTCATAAAAGTCGCCGAAGATATAGGCCGGCGGGAGCATCAGGCCAATGTCGGTAATCTTTTCCGCAATCTCCGGGAAGACGCGAAACGGAATCTCGCCCATATACTTGATTTGGAGGAAAGATTTTCCCGGCCGGCCTGTTTTTCATACAGCGATCTCTTCCTTGATGAGGATTGGCTGTCATTCAGAAAATATGAGGAATTCAAAAACTCCATTGTCCCCGAAAAAGACTGCTGGCAATATAAAAATTACAAACTGCCCCGCGCGCTGCATCTCCGCGAATTCATTTCAAGCGTGTTTCTTTATCAGCACGGCATAAAGCAATTGAAAAATTTCAAGGCCATAGCGGATAAGGCGATCATCGACGCGGGCGCCTTTGTCTGCGATTCGGCCCTGGTTTTTCATTATTTGGCCCCGGAGAACGCCGTTATCAGCTTTGAGCCTGCCCCCCGCAACTTTGCCCTGGCCGGAGAGACCCTTGCCTTGAACGATCTCCGCCCGGGAAAGGAAGTCATTCTTGAAAATATGGCTCTGGGCGAAAAAACGGGAAGGGTGCAATTCATTTCTGAAGCTAAACATTGGGGGGGCAGCGCCATTCTCCCCTCCGGCAAGGGTCTTCCCCCCCCCTCCCCCCACACACAAAAAAACATAGTCTCCGTGCCCATGGAGACTTTGGATAATTATGTGAGAGGACATTCTCTGCGGGTGGGCCTGATAAAAACGGATCTGGAAGGTTATGAATGGAAGTTCCTGCAGGGAGCCCTGGAAACAATAAAAACGCAGAGGCCGATTTTGCTGCTCTCCATATACCATTGTTACGATGATTTTTATAAAATAAAACCATTTATTGAAAGCTTGAATCTCGGTTACAAGTTCGATTTCTTTTATGGCGTCTGCGACAATCCCTGGAGCGATATCATGTTGTTGGCTGAAATTTATTGATATCAGGGGTTGTCATATATGCGCTCCTTTGAATCTCTCTATCCCCTGACTGCTGATTTGCGGCCCATCACGCTGCTCAGTTTCGGCTGTGAGGGCGGCGCCGGCAAGGCTGCCCTGCAGCTTGCGGAAGGCTTGTCCGCCGCCGGAGCGCGGGTGCGGTTCGTTACCCTGCAACGCGGCAAGGCCGCGCATGAATGGATTACGGAAATATCAGACAACGGCAGATCCTTATTCGCCAAAAGCAGGATCAGCCTGGGCATTGCCTTGTCCAGAGGCTATCCCAAGCGCCCTCACGGCTATGAATATTTTTCCACCGTAAAAGGGGTTGTGGATTTATCGGTTGTTGACGCCGTAAAAAAAGCCGCCCTGATTCATTTGCATTGGACGGAGGGGCTTGCGGGCTGGCCCGGTTCCGGCGGGGCGCTGGCGGGCAAGCCTCTGGTCTGGACCCTGCACGACATGAATCCTTTTACCGGCGGTTGTCATTACACCGCCGGCTGCGAAAAATATACGGCTGCCGGCTGCGTGAACTGTCCCCAGCTCGGCCCCTCCTTGAACGGCAAAGACCTTGCCGCTGAAAATTTCGCTGCCAAGAGCGAAGGGTACGCTCTTTTGAACCTGACGGCGGTTACGCCCGGCCGCTGGCTTGGTGAGTGCGTCCGCGCCAGCCGCCTGTTAGGTTCTTTTCCCAGGGAAGTCATACCTAACGGCATTGATACCGATGTCTTCTCGCCCCTGCCGCGGGATGAGGCCCGCGCCGTTTTCGGTCTGCCGCCCGGCCGGCGCATGGTTCTGTTCAGCGCCAATGACGTGAACCGCCGCAACAAGGGCTATCAGGTGCTTCTGGCGGCGCTGGACCGCCTGCTCCCCCGCTGGACTGACGGTCCGCCGCCTCTGCTGCTGATTCTGGGTACGCCACCGCAAGAGAAGCCTCCGGGTTACGAATGTTTTCTGCCGGGATTCATTGAGGACAAGGCAAAACTGGCCGCCGCCTATGCCGCGGCTGACGTTTTTGTGTCACCCTCCTTTCAGGAGGTCTTCGGATTGGCCACAGCGGAGGCCCAGGCCTG
>JAISOT010000150.1 GCA_031275465.1 Desulfovibrio sp. | reverse complement strand
TGGCAGGAACAGGCCTCCTCCTGTCTTTCCTGCGGAGCCTGCACCTATTTCTGCCCGGCATGCTACTGTTTCAACATCACGGACGAAGGCGACGGCTTTGACGAAAAGGGCGGCCGCAGGCTCCGCAGTTGGGATAATTGCATGTCCTCACTGTTTACGCGTGAAGCGAGCGGGCACAATCCCCGCGTGCGGCAAGCCCTGCGCATGCGCAACCGCATTTCCCACAAATTCTCCACATATCCTGAAAACTGGGGAACATTCTCCTGTAACGGCTGCGGCAGATGCATCAGCAACTGCCCTGTCTGTCTGGATATCCGCGCTGTTGTCCTGGACGCGATAACCGCTGCGGACCCGGAAGCCCAAGCGCCGAGGAGCGTATATGGCTGTTAAAAAATCCAAGGACAAACCTTCTGCGGAAACGTTGAACGGCAAAAAAGGGACGGCCAGAAACGCGGCCGCCCGTTCTGCCCCGCATGGCCCTTCCGATCCGGAAATATCCCCGCAAGACCGCCTTGTTCCCCAGGTCAGAACAAGCTCCGACATCGCGCCCCATGACAGCCCGGCCCCGATGTTGAAACAAAAAGGGGAAATTGTGTCACACGAACGTCATTCTCCCAGACTCAGGGAAAAAACCGCCGTTACGGCCCGTGAAAGCCACTCCCCCGCTTTGAGGGAACAGGCCGGAACACCGGCCGTCGCGAACCGCGCCGCGCCCCCCGGCAAAGCGGGCGACACGCGCCAGCGCGCCACGGAATCCGGCGGCCTGCCGGATTCCGGAAGCGCGCGGACTTTTTCGCCGCGCCCCATGCCGGACGGCAATCCCTATATGCCGCATGTCGCCACTGTGAAAGAAATCATTCAGGAAACCCCCACCATAAAAACCCTGCGGGTTGTACTGGACGATCCCGCCGCCATGGCCTCCTTCTGCCATGAGCCCGGACAGGTCGGCCAACTTTCGGTCTTCGGCCACGGCGAATCCACCTTTGTGATCAATTCTCCTCCGTCGCAAAAGGAATACCTGCAATTTTCCGTCATGCAGGCCGGCGAAGTCACCTCCGCCGTTCATCGCCTTTCCGCCGGCGAAAAAATCGGCCTGCGCGCGCCGTTGGGCAATTTCTTCCCCTGGCGGGACTGGAAAGGGAAAAATATTTTCTTCGTGGGCGGCGGCATAGGCATGGCCCCGTTGCGCGCGATCATGCTGCATCTGCTGGAGCGCAAGGCGGACTACGGTAAAATCGGCCTGCTTTACGGCGCCCGCTCGCCCGCGGATATGGCGTACGGATGCGAAACCGGGCTTTGGCTCGACAATCCCGATCTGGACTGCACTCTTTGCATTGACGCGCCTTTTGACGGCTGGCGGCACAAAGTGGGCCTTATCCCCCATGTGCTTCTGGAATTGCAGCCGTCCCCTGAAAATTGCGTGGCCGTGATCTGCGGTCCGCCCATCATGATTAAATTCACCCTGCAGGCGCTCGAAAAGCTCGGGTTTATGCCGGAGAACATTGTCACCACACTCGAAAAGCGCATGAAATGCGGCATCGGCATTTGCGGCCGCTGCAACATAGGCGGACGGTACGTGTGTGTGGACGGACCGGTATTCACCCTCAAACAGTTGCAGGCCCTGCCTCAGGAGATGTAAAAGCCCGATCCCCCGCAAACCCTCTGCTGAAGGACGCTTTATGAAGAGACTGCTGATTGTCTGCTGTATTGTGCTCACTCTCTCCACAACGGTTTCAGCCGGAGAAAAAATTGACCCCGCCGACTTTATCTGCGCGGAACTTGTCGCCCTGCCCACAACCACGGGCGAGCCTTCGCTTTTCGAGGCCCTGCAGATAGACGGCTACGTAAGCGCTGCCCAGGGCAGTCCCGTGGCCAACCCGCAAATCATGGCTCCGCTTCTGGAGCAGGTCTACGTGGCATGTCAGGCGGAACCGGCGGAAAAAGTGCTGACCTTCTGGGAGAAGGGGCGGGAAATGTTCGCCACTGCCGAGGACGGCCCCTGGCGGGCCGACAAGACCACCTGCGGTGACTACGCCGCCAACGAAGATGACGGCAGCGGCTTCGTCATCTGGCTTGACGGCTACAACCGCCGGAAAAACAGTCTGACGGCCTCTGTGCTGGAGAGCGACGACGCGGTCAACGCCTTTCTGGACAACTGCAGGAAACGGCCCCAGGGCCTGATGCTTGACGTGATGAAGGAAAGCGCAAAAAAATGACCGGCGCAAGGCTGCCGGCGCCGGAAAAGTAGCGAATGTTGCAGTGGATGAGGCCGGGGATCATGTTGATGGCCTGAGGTTTATTTCATCTTGCAGCTTGACGCATAATCAAAACTGCTGATATGTTGGCGCTGGTTCGCCAGCCTCAACGACAGGGTCGGGGGGGGACCACTGCACCGTGACTGCGGACATCAAGCATTCGTGCCAAATCCGCGTGGTAGGGTTTGCGTCCAGTGTGGGCAACAAACAATCAGAAGGAGGCTTTTATGGGAAGGATTTTCACAGCCATCTGCGCGCTGGCGCTCGTCCTGTGCTCAACCGGCGGCGCGTCCGCGCATCAGACGCTCGGAGCGCACATCAAATGCCAGGACAACGTATTGTTTCTGGTGGACTATTCCGGCTCCATGATGATGAGTCACAAACTCTGCAAAGAGGAAAAAATTGATATGGCAAAAAAGGCTATGGCAAGAATCAACGCCAAAATGCCTGCTCTTGCCTACCAGGCCGGCCTTTCCACCTTTGCGCCCAAAACGACTCCGCTTGCCGTGGGCGCGTGGGACAGATCCGCCATGAATAAAGCCATCTGGTCGCTGAAAAGCGGACAGGCCATTTTCGGCCGCACTACGCCAATGGGCAACGGCCTTGCCGGTTCCCTCAGCTCCCTGCCCGGCAAAACCGCCGTTGTGCTGCTCTCCGACGGCCTCAGCAACCTCGGCCCGGACCCCGTCGCCAGCGCCAAGTCTTTCTATGCGGCCAATCCCAACGCCACTATCAATATCGTCAGCCTTGCCGACACCAAGAAAGGCGCCGCGACGCTTTCCGCCATTGCCGCTCTGAAGCCGGATTCCGTGCTGATGGACGCCACCGAAATCGTGGCGGTTGAAGAACTTGCAGACAGCTTCGTGGATAAGGCCCTGTGCTACCGGGCGGCCCAGGCCAAGGACATCGTCGTCCTGCGCAGTGTGCACTTCGCTGTGGGGTCTTACAAGCTCAACAAAATCGCCAAGGACAAACTGAACGCTTATGCCGCCGTGCTGAAAACCCGTCCCGCGGAAAACCTGCTTATCCGCGGCTGGGCTGACGTCACCGGCGACAAGGCCAAAAACCTGACCCTCTCGCAGAACCGCGCGCACGCCGTGAAACAGTACCTGGAGAGCGTGGGCGTCAAGAACAAAATTTTCCTGGAAGACGGCCAAGGCGTGTCGTATGATTATGACAACGCGACCTCAGAAGGGCGCTACATGAACCGCCGCGCGGAAATCGACGTCGTGAATCCGTAAGACTGATACGTTTCGGCCCCGGCCGTTTCGACAACAAGCCACGGAACATGTCCTGTTTCGTGGCTTTTGTATACGGCGCGCCACGCCGCCGCATGTATTGAAGGTCGAAACAGTGAGTTCCGTCGACAGGAATACCCTGTGCCGCGCGCCGGACCGGCCGCTCAAATACGGGAGATGGATTGAAGTCATTGGGCGCATCAATGACGGGCCAGCCGGACAGCCGCTTCAAACCCCGTTCCGGCAAAGGCGAACAGCACGTCAAGAGCCCTGGGCAGCGCGGCGAGCAACAGCGCGGCATCCGCCTTGTCCGGACGGCCGAGCACCCAGTTCAAGGCATCTCCCTTGTGCGGCGGACGCCCTATCCCCATCCGAAGCCGGAAAAAATCCCGCGTGCCGAGGCATTCGGCGACGGAATTCAGGCCGTTGTGCCCGGCGTTCCCGCCGGCCCGCTTGAAACGCAATTCACCCGCGGGGATATCAAGTTCATCATGCGCCACAACAAGACGCGACGGGGCCAGTTTGTGCCAGGCAAGCAGCGGCTGCACGCAGCGTCCGCTCTCATTCATGAATGTCATGGGCTTTGCCGCAAGCCAGACGCCGCTCAACTGCGAGAGATGAACCCTGTAAAGTTCGCAGGCAAAACGGGAACCGTTGAGTTCCGCAAGTTCTCCTTCCGTCCCGGCGCGCGCAAGCAGGGCGGAAACCAGCAGGAACCCCATATTGTGGCGCGTGCCGGCGTACCGAGGCCCCGGATTGCCCAAGCCGACCAGCACTCCCTTATATTCCATGGCTCATCCTATAGAGCAAATTACGCTTGAGGCTGTCGCTTGACGGCGAAGTGAATTCGCCTTGCGACAATCTCGCGGCAAGGATTTGCAGGCAAATCCTTGCAGAGCAAATTATGTTACTTCACTCTGTCCCCCGCCGGAATAAAAAATCCGCAAGATCGTCGCCCGCAGATGAAAACTCTGCCGTGCGCCAGTCTCGCGGCATATTCAAAGAAGGCCGTGCGGGAGAAAGTGACGGCCCTGCCTCTGAAAACAAAAAACGGCTAACCGGCGGGGGCCTGCTCCGCCGCTTCGCCTTCAGTTTCGTCCTTGGATTTTGCCAGAACGCCGACAACGACGAAATTGCGGTCGCAGACGGCGCGCACGTTGGCCGGCAGCTGCAGATCCTGAACTGTTATGGTGTCATTGATGCCCATGTTCGTCACGTCAACGGTGACTTTCTGCGGCATGTCCAGAGGCTTGCTGGCAAGGCGCAACGTTTCGCGATAGGTTTCCAGCATGCCTCCCAATTTCACGCCGTGCGCCGTGCCCACGAACTCAAGGGGCACCTCGACTTTCACCTCTTTGTCCAAATCCACGCCATAAAAATCAATATGCCTGAAAGCCTTTTTGTAGGGATGCCACTGCACGCTCCAAATCAGGACAGGACGAACGGATTTTTGTCCTCCGTCATCTATTTCAAGATTAAATACAGTGGTATAGCCCATTTCCGCATACATTTTGCCCAGCTGAAGCGCCGGGATCTGGACGGAAATATTCTCGCCGCCCGCGGTGTAGAACACGCCGGGCACGAGATCCCGCGCGCGCAGACGGCCATTGGGGCCTTTGCCCGACCGTTCACGCTTCTGCGCGCATAATGTCTTTTCAATACTCATGGTTTCTCTCCTCTTACACAAACAATACGCTCACAGATGAACCCGTATGAATGTTATGAATAGTTTTGGCAAGAAGGGCCGCTACGGAAATAATCCTGAGTTTCGGACAACGCTCAAGTTTGTCGCCGATAGGTATGGTGTCGGTAACAAGAACCTGGGAAAGGGCCTCTGTGGCGTTGATGCGGTCAATGGCCGGCCCCGACAAAACGGGATGGGCCGCGCAGGCCACAATTTTTCGCGCCCCGCATTTGAGCAGAACTTCCGCCCCGGCGCAGAGTGTGCCCGCCGTGTCAATCATGTCGTCCACCATAATGGCGACGCGCCCCTCCACATCGCCGATGACGTACATGGCCATTGCCTGGTTGGGCCGGTCACGGCGTTTGTCCACAATGGCGAGGGGGGCGTCAAGCCGTTTGGCATAGGCCCGCGCGCGTTCAACGCCTCCGGCATCCGGCGAAACTATGACGATGTTTTCTTCCCCGAATTCCCTTAAAGGGGCCAACATGACCGGCGCGGCGAAAATATTGTCCACCGGGCAGTTGAAAAAACCCTGAATCTGGCCGGCGTGCAGATCTATGGTGACAACGCGGCCGGCCCCGGCGACGCTGATAAAATCCGCGACCAGTTTCGCGCTTATCGGCGAACGCGGACTGACCTTGCGGTCCTGCCGGGCATAGGCATAATAGGGAATTACGGCGGTTATGCGGCCGGCGCTGGCGCGCTTGAGCGCGTCCAGCATCAGGCAAAGCTGCATGAGGTTGCGGTTGACCGCGGGGGGGCAGGTGGGCTGAACAACAAACACATCGTCGCCGCGGATATTTTCGCCGATTTCAATACGCAGTTCGCCGTCGCTGAAAGTTGTGGCAAGCGTGGGCGTGAGCCGGCAACCAAGATGATCGCAAATGCCCCTGGCCAGTTCCGGATTTGAGCCTCCGGTAACAATTCTCATAGCGCCGAACATGCCGTGCCTATTCTCCGGTAAGCGTCGAAGCCCAGTTTTACTGCCGCAACGTCACGCCAGCCCATATTTTTCCCCATCCCAGGCATTGCCGCGACGCAAAAACGAACACTCCGGTCAATGCCAAAAGGGGACAGACGCAAATTGGCTGGGATGGAAGGGGTCGAACCTTCGCATGACGGAGCCAAAACCCGTTGCCTTACCACTTGGCTACATCCCAGCACTTCACAAACGCAGCAGAAACACGCGCCTATGCCCTGCCCGCAGCTCAAACGCGGCCTTTGCGGCTGCCTCGGCCCCGCAACGGGGGAACAAGCCAAACAGGCCTGAACCGCTCCCGCTCATACACGCCGCCTCGGCGCCAAGGCGCAACAATTCAGCCTTGATGGAAGCCAGTTGCGGATGTCCGGGGAAGACAGCCGCCTCCAGATCGTTCGCAAGGCCGCTCCCCGGAGTGAAGCAAGGGTATGTTTCTTGTGCCGCCTCAAACGAGGGAGGTCTTTTATCGCGCGATGAGGATTTTGTCAAGCTATTCTGCCCCGAAAGAGATCCTGAGGACAGGATCAGCGCGTCGTAGTCGGCGTATGCCCGGCGGGTGCTGACCTGAACGTCCGGGCAGACCAGAACCAGCAAACAGCCGGACAAGTCCGATGCGACGGGCGTAAGGCTCTCCCCGATGCCCTGGACACGGCAGGGAACATTCCGCAGGAAGAACGGCGCGTCGGCCCCCACGGTCAGGGCAAGCCCAGCCAGCGCCCCCGCATCCAGCGGACGCGCGCTTTGCATGTTCAGCCAGCGCAGCAAAACAGCCGCATTGCCGCTGCCGCCGCCAAGACCGGCCCCGACGGGAATGCGTTTTTGCAGGAAGACCTCAATGCCCGGAGCCGCGCCCGCAGCTTCCGCAAAGGCCGCATAGGCTTTTGTCAGGGTATTATTTTCAATGTCAACGTCCGGGTCGGCGCAAATGACCCTGATGCCGCTCCCGGGCAAGCGACGAACGGTCAGATCGTCACGCGGATACGGCAAGGGATAAAAGACGGAGTCCAGCTTGTGATAGCCGTCCGGCCTCACGCCGACAACGCGAAGGCCGAAATTTACCTTGCAGCCGTTTGAAAGCCGAACAAGGGAACGGGCATGGGGCATTCAGCCTGCCTTTTCCGTTTCCGCGGTCAGTACTTCCATGGTCAGATGACGGTTTGTATACACGCAAATGTCCGCGGCAATACCCATAGCCGCGCGGGCGACATCCTCGGCGCCGAGATCGCTGTGCTCAAGCAGCGCCCGCGCTGCCGCCAGGGCGTACGGCCCGCCGCTTCCGATGGCCGTGGCGTCATCGTCCGGTTCAATGACGTCGCCGTTGCCCGAAAGAACAAGCAAATGCGCGGCATCAGCGAGAAGCAGCATGGCTTCCAGCCTGCGCAGGTATTTGTCCTTCCGCCATTCCCGCGTCAGTTCCACAGCGGAACGCAGCAAATTGCCGCTGAAATGTTTGAGCTTCTCCTCAAAAAGTTCAAAAAGCGTGAACGCGTCAGCCGTGGCGCCCGCGAAACCCGCAAGGACGGCGCCGTCGTTGAGACGGCGCACCTTCTGGGCAGTCTGCTTCATGATCATGTTCTGCCCGAACGTCACTTGCCCGTCCCCGGCCATGGCGACACAGCCGTTGCGTCTGACGAGCAAAATGGTGGTGCCGCGCGTCTCCGTCATTATTTTTCCCATAGTTCCCTGCGTTCTTTATATGCCGACTCCAGGCGTTGAAAAGGGCGCTTGTCCCGCGCGTGTTCGGCAAGACTTTTCGCCCTCGCAAAATAACGCTCCGTCAGTTTTTGCTTGTTGGCGTATAATACACTGTACGTCAGATGAATATAAGCCTCAAGCTGCCTGCCGGATTTTCCCAGCGAGCGCGCATAGGCTTCATGCGCTTCAGCGTCCTCCGGCACATGGCGCAGAACGTCTTCGTAATATCCGGCGGCTCCGGCGGCGCGTCCGGTTTCGTCCAGCATGCGGGCATAGTAGAAAACGGCCATATAATCCTTTGGATCCAGGCGCAAGGCCCTGTCGAGCAACTCTTCGGCACGCCGCATCTCGCCCCTGCGAAAGTGAAATACGCCGGCCTCGCGCAGCACCAGGGAATCGTTCGGGGCGCCCGCCAGGGCTTTGTCGAAGGCCGCGGCGGCCTGCGGAATTCTGTTCAGACGGTTGAGCACAATGCCTCTGCCCATGTCGGAAAGAGCGTCGTCTTTGGAAAAACGCTGCAAAGCGGCCTGCTCGTCGCCGTAGCGCGCCCAAAGCAGCGCGTTCACGCGCCTGAAGCGCCGGTTGTCCAGGGGCCTTTCCCGCACTTTGTCGGGCATGGCGGCTATCTTGGATTGGATGGTATTTATGCGCTCGCCTATGGCGGGATGCGTGGAGAGATAGGCGGGCACGGAAGTGCCGCTCATCACGCTTTTCTGCCGAAGCACCTTGAAGCCGCGCACCATGCCGTCCGGCGGGTACCCGGCGGCGATCAGGTATTGCAAGCCTATCTGATCGGCGTCTGTCTCATCAAGGCGGCTGTAATTGAGCATGGCGGCCTGACCGGCGCTCATGGCGCTCACGGCCACCGCTCCGCCGCCGGATCCTCCGGCGGCTATGCCGGCGATGGCGAGCAACAGCGATCCCAGGGTGACAAACTGCGCCCGCTCAAGCCGCGAAGCGACATGCCGCTGTGTGACATGCGCGAGTTCGTGGGCCATCACGCCGGCAAGCTCATCCTCGCTGTCAAAATTCATGATCAAGCCGGAAAAAACGTAAATATAGCCTCCGGGCACGGCAAAAGCGTTGAGCGCGTTGTTCAGGATCACCGACGAATTGAAGGAGTACGGCTGTTTCGGCATGGCCCGGACAAGGCGGTCCGTAAGAAACATGACGTACTGTTTGACCTCGGGGTCCTCAATAACAGACAGGTTTGAGCGGATCATCGCGTCGAATTTCCGGCCCATTTCCTTTTCGTCCTTGATCGTGACTCCGCCGAGAAAAAATGCGTGCGCAGGCGCGGGCAAAGTCTGCGCGACAAGGGTTGCGGCCAGAAACCAGGCCAGAATACAACGGGGAAGAAACAGGCTTGTCTTCAAAAAGTCACTCCAGATCCCAAATCTGCCCTTCCCGCGTATCACGCACGGTAACGCCGACTTCGGCAAGCCTGTTGCGCAGTTCATCAGATTCGGCAAAATTTTTCCCCGCTCGGGCGATTTCCCGCCGTTTGAGCAGGTCAGCGACGCGTCCCCTGTCGAGATTTTTCCGTTTGGCGCGGATATCTCGCAGTTCCTCCAGAAACGCGGCCGGCGCGGCGCCGAAAAGACCAAGCTGGCGCTCCCAGTTGAGAGCGCGCTCGGCGAACTCCAGCAGCATTTTGCGCCCGCCTTCGCCGCCACGCAGATTTTTGTCCTCCAACAGGCGGTTTACAAGCCTCGCCTGTGAAAAAATCTGCCCTAGGGCCTGGGCCGTGTTGATGTCGTCATCAAGAGCGGCGTCAAAGGCTTCCGGCAGTATTTTCCATTCCCGCCGCATGTCTTCGGGCAAATCGACATTTTTCCATTTCCCTCGTCCAAGGGCGCAGCCTGCCTCCTGCAAAGCGGAATAGACGCGCTTAAGCGCCTTCTCCGCCTCATCCATGCCTTGCCGCGTAAAATCGACAGGGCTGCGATAATGCTTGCTCAGAAGAAAAAAGCGCAGGGTTTCCGGCAGATAGTTTTTCAATATCGCGCGAATGGTGGTAAAATTGCCCAGAGACTTTGACATCTTCTCCGCGTTTGTCTGCACGAAGCCGTTGTGTATCCAGTAGTTCGCCAAAGCGGCGTTGCCGGCGGCCTCGGACTGGGCGATTTCATTTTCATGATGCGGAAAAATCAAATCCTGTCCGCCGCCGTGTATGTCAAGCGGCAACCAGGGAGCGCTCATGGCGGAACACTCTATATGCCATCCCGGCCTGCCCCTGCCCCAAGGGCTTTCCCAAAAAGGCTCGTCGTGTTTCGCCGCTTTCCAGAGGGCGAAATCCAGCGGATCTTCCTTTTCCTCCCCGGGGGCGACACGCGCCCCGGCAACCAGTTCGTCCAGGCTGCGTCCCGAGAGACGTCCGTATTGGGGCCAGGCCCGCACACGAAAATACACGTCGCCGGAGGGAGTCGCGTAGGCCTTGCCTCCGGCAACCAACTCCGAGCAAATCTCCTGTATCCGCGGGATATACTCTGTCGCGCGCGGCTCAAAGTCCGCTCGCAAAACCTTCAGGCGGTCCATGTCTTCGTGAAAGGCGGCGATATGGGTGTTTGCCACCTCCCGCCAGTCACGGCCCTCGTTGTTGGCCCGCGCGATAATCTTGTCATCCACGTCGGTAAAATTGCGCACAAAGGTGAGATCATAGCCCAGATGGCGCAGACGGCGCGCCAGAACATCAAAAAAAACGGCTGACCGCGCATGCCCGATATGACAAAAATCATAGGCCGTAATGCCGCAGACATACATGATTGCCTTGCCTGGCCTCACAGGTATGAATTCTTCCTTTTTGCGTCCGAGGGTATTATACAACAGCATAAAATACCTTGAGCCTTACCGGTTTCCGGCAAGCGGCGCGAGCAGACTGATGCGGCGCGCATGGCGGCCGCCCTCAAAACTGTTATTCAGAAATGCCGCCACGATGGCCAGGGCGAGTTCCACGCCCGTGATTCTGGCTCCAAGACAGAGAACATTGGCATTGTTGTGCCGGCGCGCCAGATTCGCATGCAATTCCGTCGTGCAGAGCGCGGCCCTGATTTCAGGATGCCGGTTGGCCGCCATGGACATGCCGAGTCCGGAGCCGCAAACCAGAATGCCAAGGCATTCTTCGCGCGCGACGGCATGGCAGAGTTTGTGCGCCATAACGGGATAATCGCAGCTTTCTTCCGTAAAAACGCCGTCATCCGCGACCTCGCAACCACGCTCATTCAAATGCCGCGCCAACGCCTGTTTCAGAACAAAGCCCGCATGATCAGAAGCGATATGAATGCGCCGCATGACGCCTCCCGACGGACAGGATACTTGCAGCACGCCGGCTTTGCAGGGCCGTTCCTGAAAAGCGGCAAAAAATTTTCAGGAAAACGCGCATTGACTCACTTCCTGCCGGGGGCGGATTTATACTTTGCCAATGGCAAAAAAGGAGTGTCTTCCGGCAGGGTAAGCCGCAACTGCGCGTCCGTAAAAGGACTGGCGGGGTTTTCGCGCTCCTTGACAAGAATAATGGCGCGTTTGCCGTCTTCCGCGGTGAGAATCAGACGCTGCGGCAAACCATGCGCGCCTTCGCCGTAACCAATTCGCATTTCCCACCCGCCGCCCTTCCCGTTTTCACGCCAGAGATGCGGCACCCCCTCGGCATTGATGGCCAGATGGCCGCCGGGCTTGCCGGCAAGCTCGCAACGCAAAAGACCGTCCGGCGAAAATTCGCCCTGGCCGCACTCCTTCCCGAAAACGAGGGCATAACGGCCGTTGAGCAGATTGGCCAGATGCCCGAGGTGAAACGGTATGGGCACCCCTACCTGTAAAAGGGGTTTTGCGGCTCCCTGAAAGAACCAGGCCTTGTTTTCATTGGGACTGTACATAAGAAAATGTTGGCCGTCCTCAACAATTTTTGCCGCCGTAACCCCGATGCCGGCCATAACGTCAAGCCGCAGGCGTTCCTCGCTGTTGCCCCAGAACAGAGCCGTCACCCGCCGCGTATCCTCCGCGGTGCCGAAACGCAGGCTCATCTGCACGCGGAACGGCGCGGGGGGAACATCCGCCGAAGCCAGATAGTTTCGCAGGCGATTGTCCATTTCATTCTGCTTCTCCGGCGTCATGTCGACCGCCGCCGGTTTTGCGCAAGCCCAGAGAAGGGCGAACAAAGCGAAAAAGAAATAGTTTTTCATAATTGTGACAGGCGGCGGCGCAGGGATTCGGCATTGACCGGTTTGAGATCCAGGGCGTTCTGGTAAGCCTTGCGGGCTTCATCCTTGAGGTTCAGATGTTGGGCGATATCGCCGTAATGCTCCCAGATGGAAGGGTCCGGCTGCCCCCCCAGCTCCACCGCCCGGCGGATCTCAATCAGGGCCTCCTGCGCCCGGCCGGACTTGAAAAGCGCCCAGGCGAGGGAATCCACTATATAGGATTTGTTTGGTGAAAGCTGATTGGCCCTGGCGATCAATTTCAGCGCCCTGTCCAGATCGTGGTTTTCCTCGGCCAAAGTGTAGCCCACATAATTGAGCGCCTGAAAATTGTCCGGCTGTCTCTCCAAAATTGTTTCCATCACTTTGAAAGCGTCTTTTTTGTCGCCTGTTTCATCAAGCAGAGAACCGAACAAAAACAATAAATCCGGCTTGTGGGGCCAGAGCTTGACGGCCTTGCGGGCAGCCTCAAGCGCTTCCGCCATCTTCTTTTCATGGGCCAGAATACGGATTTCCATCTCCCAGAAATCGGAAATGTCCGCAAATTTTTGCTGTCCCTTGCGGGCTTCGTCAAGAGCCTCCCCGCCCCGGCCGGCCTCGGCCAGAATTCGCGCGCGCAATAATTGCGCCTGTCCCGCGTGTTTGCCTTCCGTCGGCACTTTGTCGAGCCAGGAAAGCGCGCCGGGCAAATCGCGCCGCAGCCGGTACGTGACATCCGCGAGCAAGATGTAGGTTTCACCGCTTTTGTCTCCTTCGGCCGCGATCTTTTTGAGGATATTTTCCGCCTGGAGCGAATGTTGAAAATCCATGAACATGCCTGCCACAGTCAGGCGGAACTGCTTTGTATCCGGCCCCTGGCGCATATACTTGAGCGCCTTTTCCGGCTGCTGGAGT
>JAISOT010000096.1 GCA_031275465.1 Desulfovibrio sp. | reverse complement strand
GTTGATTGGCATTTCACAACTGACGATGCAAGAGGCAGGTTGAAATCGCTTTATCATAAAATTTGATTGTGTCACTATAGTAGCTTACACACCTGTCCAAATTTTGGGGAGTACCTCTATTGGCAGTTCTCAACGGATGATGCCAGGGTCAAACTGAAATGGCTTTATCCTAAAATATAACTTTGTCGGTGCACTAGACTTTTTCTAAAAATTCTTGCCCCCAAGAGAAAAGCGTGGCATGGTTTCCCGGCGCGACACGAATATTACCGGGAAACGCCAGTGCTGCCAAGGGATCTCAAATATCTCGTCGTGGGCGCCGGCCTGTGGGGCGGCGTTCTTGCCGAGCGCATCGCCTCGGCGCTGGGCGAGCGCGTCCTGGTAATCGACAGGCGCACCCACATCGGCGGCAACTGCCATTCCTTCGTTGATCCGGACACGGGCATCGAATGCCATGCCTACGGCACGCACGTCTTTCACACGGCCATCCCCCGCGTATGGGAATACGTCAGCCGTTTCACGCGATTCACCCCTTACAGGCACAAGGTGCTCACAGAGCACAGGGGCAGGGTCTATCCCCTGCCCGTCGGCCTGGCGGCCATCAACATGTTTTACGGCCTCAATCTGCGCCCCTACGAAGTGTCCGACTTCATCCGCCGCGAGGCCGCCGCGTCCGCCGGCGATCCCGCCGATCTTGAGGAAAAGGCCGTTTCCCTCATCGGGAGGCCCCTTTACGAAGCGTTTGTCAAAGGCTATACCCAAAAACAGTGGGGGAGGGAGCCCAGAGAACTGCCCGCCGACATCATCTCCCGGCTGCCCGTGCGCGCCGACTACAACACCGACTACTTCAGCGACCCCTGGCAGGGCATGCCGAAACAGGGCTATGCGGCCATGTTTGACAGGCTCTTCCGGCATCCCCTCATAGAAGTGCGCACCGGCCTCGCCTACGCCGACATTGCCGGGGACGTTCCGCCCGCCTGCACGATTTTCTATTCCGCCCCGCTGGACGAACTTTTCGGCTATGCCCTCGGCCCGCTGGAATGGCGCGGGCTGCGTTTCGAGCGCGACATCCTGCCCTACCGGGATGCCCAGGGCACGGCCGTGCTCAATCAGGCCGATGCGGAAATCCCCTGGACGCGCGCGCACGAATTCAAGCATCTGCACCCGGAGCGCGGTCCCCAGGGAACCAGAACCGTGGTCGCGCGGGAATATTCCCACGCCTGCCAAGGGGGTGATGATCCGTACTATCCCGTCAACACCCCGCAAAACCAGAGTCTGCAGAGCAAGTACCGGGCGCGCCTGGCGGCGGAGATGCCCAACATTGTGGCCGGCGGCCGCCTTGGCGGCTACCGCTATCTGGACATGGACAAAACCGTTGACGAGGCCCTCGGCGTTTTTGAGACGCTGCGCGCCCGCAAAACCGGAGAGGACGGCGCATGGGCTTGAAACTCATGGAACTTGTGCAGCAGGGCCTGAACGGGGAAATGGGCCTTTTGTCCATAAGGGAAAAATGCGATTTCGTGCGGCGGCAGATCCGCCTGATGGTTCTGGAAGGCAATATGGCCGTGATTTTCGCCAATGCCCTGAGCGGAGACCCCGGGTTTGAAAATTCGCAGCCGGCTCAAAAACTCTTTCTCTATTGCCTGAACCGGGCCGCCCAGGCCATGCCCCTGCGGGCGGACGTCATGAAGACGCTGGAGGAAATCAGCCCTGACGGCCAACGGAAGATTCGTCTGGATCTCCTGCGGAGAAGCGCCCTGCCCCCGGACCTGGAGCAAAAAATATTCCGCGGCAAAGGCGCGCCGCCCGACGGTCTTTACGGGGCCATGCTGGATCTGCTGGTCAAAAAGCCGGACCACGCCGGCACGGCCGAGGCTCTGCTCCACCTGGACTTTCTGATGTTCGGCGAGCCGTCGGCCTGGCTGGACAAGTTCCGCTGCCCGGGCAGACTGGCGGATTTGTGGCGCTACGCGCTTTTTCTGCACTACGCCAGCCGCGGCCGATGGGCCGAGGCCCTGCCCCTGTGGGAACAGACGCCGGAAGAAGCCCGCAACCCGTATGCCCGCGTCTACGCGGCGGACAACTACATCCTGGCCGGGGACGCCGATTCCGGCGTCAAGGCCTATACCAAAGCCCTGCGCCAGGACGGCCTGCTCCACCCGGTTTCCCTGCGGCTGGACGCACTGCTCTCCCCCTCCCCGCCGAGGCCGGAACTGCTGTCGGAACAAAAAACCGCCGTATGTCTCTATTCCTGGAACAAGGGAGCGGTGCTGGAGCAGACCCTGCGCGCCCTGGCCCGTACAGACACCGGCAAGGCCCCTGTCCTCATTCTGCTCAACGGCTGCACGGACGACAGCCTCGCCCGCGTCGAGTCCCTGCGGGATCTCTTCCCGGAACGGACGTATGAAATCATATCCCTGCCCGTCAATATCGGCGCGCCTGCGGCCCGCAACTGGCTCATCCATCTGCCGGAGGTGCAGGCCTGCGATCACGCGGCCTTCATGGATGACGACGTGGTCATGCCCCGTGACTGGCTCGTCCGCTATCTCACCGAAATGGAAAAAGACCCCCGGAACGCTGTGGTCGGCTGCAAGGTCGTCTTCCCCGCCGGGCGCGCCGAAGCCCCTGTTCTGCAGAGCCTCTATTATTCCGTGCGCACGGCCCGCGCCGGCCTGCTGCGGATCGGCGAGGGCACGCCCGCCGAGGACGCGCGCGACACCGGCCTGTACACGTTCACACGGCCCTGCCTGCACGTGATGGGCTGCCTGCATCTGCTGCGCGTGAGCGCCCTGAGGGAAACCGGCGGCTTTGACATAGGCTTCTCCCCTTCCCAGATGGACGATGTGGAACACGACCTGCGCACGGCCCTCATGGGGCACAAAATCATCTACTGCGGCCATGTGACCTGCGAGCATCACCAGAAATCCGGCACGGCCCTGAAACGTGACCTCATCAAGGCGCAAAAGGCCATCGGCCCGGTGGTGGGGCACGACATGAAACTGATGTTCAAGCATCTGCCCAACCAGCGGCGGCTGGCCGAGCTGGCCGAGGAGCTGTGAATAGCCCCTCCGTTTGATTTCCTTGGCGGCTTTTTCCGCCGTGGCCGGAATACCGGACCGTACCTGAGCGCGCGGGATTTTTCCGGGCTCAGGCGCCCCCGCGGCCCGGGCCGGTGGAATGAATACATTGCGGAGTGGCGGACAGATCGGAGCATCGCGCGCAGGAAGCGCAGCATTGGCCCAAGCTGTTCAGGCTGTGCATGATGCCGCACCGGTCGCCGCTGTGTCCGCCGGCGCAGCATTGCCGCAGTTGATTCAGATGTTGTTTGAGATGTTCGAGCGAATCAATCTGCGCGTCAATATTTTTGATATGCGCGCTGATGAGTTCGGACACCCACGTGCAGTCCCCTTGGGGGTGATCTTTAAAAGCCAGCAGTTTTTTGATTTCAACAGGCTTCAGGCCGTGTTTCCGGCAATGCATGATGAATTGCAGCCGCTCCAGGTCGTTCTTTCCGTATAATCTGTAGTTTCCCTCTGTTCTTTCCGGCTCCGGAAGAAGCCCTTCCTTTTCGTAATACCGGATTGTCACGACTTTGCAGCCGGTCTTTTTCGCCAATCCGCCTATTTTCATATTTTTTCCGCTTGCTCAAAAATCTTCCTGACGCAGAGCATGTGAAGAGCGCATCTCAAGCGCGAAGCGGCGTATAGTAACTATGGATATTGATTTTGTCAAAAAAGGGAGGATCGCGGCAAAATTTTTCAAGAATCTTCTTGACTCTATAGTGACTATAGATACTAGGCTGTCTGAAACAATGGAGCGCAGGTCACTACGGACCTGATCCGCCGCTCTCAAAAGGAGATTCGACATGAGCAGCCCAACTGCGGCGTGCCTCTGCGGCACGGTTCACCCGGCGGGATTCACATGCGGCCCGGCCGATATCGCCATCCGGCACGACAGCCGCGAGAAGCCCTGCCGCTGCCACGACGCCCCAGCCAACGGGCCTGACCATGACGCCAGCGATGTCCGTGGGCATGCCCACGAAGACGGCATCTGTTGCGGGCATGACCGCGCGGTTCAGGAACCGGGCGTCTCCACCGTTGCGGGTGAGGCGTCCGCAACCCGCGCCGTCTACCGCATCGCGAACATGGACTGCCCCATGGAAGAAGCTCTCATCCGCAAAAAACTGGAAGGCATGCCGGGCATAACCGGGCTTGAAT
>JAISOT010000071.1 GCA_031275465.1 Desulfovibrio sp. | reverse complement strand
ACTCCAGGGCAATCGAATGAACGCTGCAACATATTGAAATATAATAATAATTTTTCAAAGCCTTATTTTAAAATAGTCTATTATTTCAAACCATTATGCTTATTCATTCGATTGCCCTGAGCAAAACTCCGGCCCGTATTTACAACCTGGCGCCTTTGGCCTATAGTGTCGCCGCGCGGGACATGTTCCGGTTGTATGTATAACTATAAAGGATCACACGATGCATTCTGCGGTAATGCGCGTCTGGCAGGGATGGCTCGTACTGGCGGGACGCAGCCGCCGGTCTTTTTACGACTGGCGTGACGGCATGGGCCTCACTGGCCGCCTGTGCCTCATGTTCGCGGCGGCGGCGGGCATCGGATTGTGTTCGCGAGTCGCCATTCCGCTGCCCTTTACGCCGGTGCCGCTGTCCCTGCAGACATTCGGCGTGGCGGCTGCCGCCGTGACCATGGGCCGGGGATGGGGCGGGGCTTCCGCGGCCGCGTATGTCGCGGGCATTGCCCTCGGCGTGCCCTGGACGGTCAGCGGCGTGGGCGGCCCGGCCGTCTTTTCCGGTCCGACAGCCGGGTATCTTCTGGGTTTTGTTCTTGAAGGGGCGGCGCTGAGCCTGTTTGCCGCCAATCCCTCCCGCTGCCGCTGGCTCTCAATGTGGGGGGCCATCCTTGTCTGCGATGTCGTTTTTGTCCTCACGCCGGGCACGCTGTGGATATGGGGCTGGTATGAAGCCGCCGGCCAGCCTGTCACGCTGATGGACGCGGCGGCCAAGGGCTTTTTCCCCTTTATCGCCGTGGATATCGCAAAAGCTGGCCTGGCGGCGGCGGTTGTCGGCTGGCTCGGCCGGCGTTGATCCGTCCCCCTCAAGTGGCGGCCGTTTCTCTGTGAGGCGCGGCAAAACAGCGTTCCGGCCCAGCGCCTTCTTCCTATAAGCCCTTGTCCTGCATCAGACGGATGAGATCGCAGACGCGGTTGGAATATCCCCATTCGTTGTCATACCAGGAAACCGCCTTGACCATCCGGCCGTCCTGCACTGTGGTATAGGACGCTTCCAGAATCGAGGAAGCGGGATTACCCTTGAAATCCATGGAAACCAGCGGCTTGTCGTTATATTCCAGTATGCCTCTGAGGTAGCTTTCCGAAGCGGTCCTGAGCCTGCCGAGCAGGGTTTCGGTATCTGTTTCTTTTTCCAGAATGCCGGAAAAATCCACCACAGACACCGTAGGCGTGGGCACGCGCAGGGAATAGCCGCTGAACTTGCCCTTGAGTTCTGGTATCACCTTTGCCACCGCCTGGGCCGCGCCCGTGGAGGTGGGAATGATGTTGCAGGCCGCGGCGCGCGCGCGGCGCGGATCCTTGTGGGCCATGTCCAGAATGCGCTGATCGTTGGTGTAGGAGTGGATGGTGACCATATTGCCTATTTGTATGCCGAATTCGCGTTGCAGCACCAGGGCCACAGGGGCAAGGCAGTTGGTGGTGCAGGAAGCGTTGGAGACGACGTGATGCTTTTCCGGATCGTATTTGTCATGGTTGACTCCCATGACTATGGTGATGTCTTCTTCCTTGGCCGGCGCGGTGATGATGACTTTCTTCGCTCCGTTGTCCAGATGCACGGCCGCCTGTTTGGCGCTGCGAAAAATGCCGGTGCTCTCCACCACAACATCAACCCCGTAATCCCGCCAAGCCAGATTGGCCGGGTCGCGTTCCGCGAAGCAGTGTATTCTCCAGTCCCCAACGCTGACTTCCGCGCCGTCAACCCTGGCGTCCAGATAACCCCGGCCGTATACGGAATCGTATTCCGCCAGATGAAAATTGGCCTCAGCGTCAAAAAGGTCATTGATAGCCGTTACCTGCGCATAATCCCGAAAGCTTTTGTGCAGCGCGCGGAAAACCTGGCGGCCTATACGTCCAAAACCGTTGATGGCGACATTGATTTTCTTCATGATGTTCTCCCCGCTAGTCCTCGTAAACCGATTCATAGGCATGCTTTGCCATCAGCTCATAATTTTTGCGCAAGGCCTCGTGCAGACGCGCGTTGACGATGGCCACGGCGGAAATGGCGGCCACGGCCTCCATGAAGGACTGCTCGTCCTCCGTGAAATCCTTTTCTGTGGAGGAATACACGCGGATAAGCCCTATGGCCTTGCCGTCGCCCATGAGAGGGGCGGAAAGCACCGAGACGAGGCCTTCGCTCTTGGCGGACCCGGGGTACTGAAAGCGCCCGTCCGCCGCAGCGTCTTTGAGATGGATGAGCTTGCCCGCCAGCACTTCGCCGTCCATGCCGCTGCGTTTGATTTCCACCGGGCCCTTGCGCATATACTTTTCGGAAAGACCATAGGCCGCGCTGGGCAGCAGAAAGCGTCCCGTGCTGTCGAGCAGGCGGATGGTGCTGGCCTTGCAGCCCAAGGCGGTGGCGGTCTGTTCCGTGATTTTGTGCAGAACCTGTCCCGGTTCAAGGCTGGAGTTGATCACCAGCGCCACGTCCCTGAGAGCGCGAAAAAAGTCTTGTGCCATATTGTCTCCTTTGGTTGTGCCTGCATAGCGAGCGCTGGCGGATTCGGATGCAATCCTGCCCCGGTAACGCCGCTTTGTGTTCATTGCCTGAATTCGCCGCATAATGCAAGCCTCAGGCCTTTGACTCCCGCGGTATTTTTGCGGCGTTTTTTTCCGAAGACTTCATCCGCACCTGCCCTTCGATAACGCCGCCTTCTTCGGTCAGAAGGGAAGGGCTTTGGATCACCCCTTCCAGAATGCCCGTGGAATACACCACAACCCGGCGTTTGGCCGTGACCTCGCCGTTGAAACGGCCGGAGAGGAGCAGCTCTCCTACCTGCAACACGCCGTCAACGCTGGCGTCCTTGCCCACGTTCAGCGTCCCGTCACTGACGATTTCGCCGGCGTATCTGCCTTCAATGCGCACTGTGCCCTTGAATGTGAGCTTGCCTTCATATACCGTATCGGACCCCAGGAAGGCGATTTCTTCTTTGCCCATAACTGACCCCCTGATGGATGAGCCTTATCCCTTGAACATGAAACGCCGCATGGAAACGTTGAGCACTATGCCTATTAGGGTGAAGTTGAGCACGGTGGCGCTGCCGCCGTAACTGATGAAAGGCAGGGGAATGCCCACCACCGGCATCAGCCCGATCACCATGCCTATGTTGATGAAAATCTGCCAGAAGAAATAAAAGAACACTCCCACCACAAGCAGGCTGCCGAAGCGATCCTTGGCCTGCGACGCTGTGGAGAAAATCGCCAGCAAAAAAAGGCAGAACAGTGTTATCAGTATAAGGCAGCCCACAAAACCCCATTCCTCGCCGAATACGGCCACGGCGAAGTCGGAATGGCGTTCCGGCAAAAAGCGGAGCTGGCTTTGCGTGCCTTCTGTAAAACCTTTGCCCCAAAGCTGGCCGGAACCGATGGCAATACGCGATTGCAGGATATGGTAGCCCGTGCCGCGCGGGTCATTGCCGGGGTTCAAAAAAGTCAGGATACGCTGGCGCTGATAGTCGTGCATGCCCACAAACCACATCAATGCGGCCGCGCAGGGCGCGAGAAGCAGACAGGTTTTGAACACATAGCCGCGCAGCCCGTGGAACAGTACCATGCCGGCCAGAATCAGCAATATCATCAGCGTGGTGCCGAGATCCGGCTGAAGAATGACAAGGCAGCAGGGCAGTGTGACCACAGCGATAACGCTGAGAAAGTTTTTCCAGCCAAGGGGCTTTGCCTCGCGCGAGAGAATGCGGGCAGCGATTAGAAGCACGGCCAGCTTGGCTATTTCGGAGGGCTGGATGCTCATGAACCCCAGGGAAAGCCACCGTTTCGCGCCGTAAATGGTTTTGCCGGCCACCGGCACCAGCAAAAGCAGTATGAGCGAGATGAAAAAAAACGGCCAGGCCAGATTGCGCAGTCTGCGATAATCAAAGCTCATGGCGACCATCATGCCGCAAAGGCCGCATACTCCCCAGACCATCTGGCGCTGGTAAAACCCGGAAAAACTCATGCCGCTGTCCAGTCGCGTGCCGCTCGCCGAATAAAGATTGACCATCCCCGCCAGATAGAGCAAAAGCATGAGGGCCAGAAGACTCCAGTTGGTATGGCTGAACAGACGCGTATCCATAGGTAGTATGCGAAGCGCTTCCGCAAGTCTGGTTTTCACTGTGCCGCCCTGGCGGCCAGAGCCGCCTCGGGACCGAAAAGATGGTCATAAATCTTTCTGGCCACCGGGCCGGCCACGCTGGAGCCGCCGCCGCCGTGCTCCACCATGACAACAATCACATAGCGCTTGCCGTCTTTGGCTCCCCAGGTGACTATCCAGGCATGATCGCGCTGGGCGTATTCCATTTCCGCGGTGCGCAGGCGCCTGTCACCCGCGGCCATTTTCAGCTTGACCACCTGGGCTGTGCCTGTTTTGCCGCCCATGTCGGCGTCCTTGCGGGCGACAACGCGCGCCGTGCCGCCTGAAGCCGCCAGGCGCATGGCCTTTACAATAAAATCCCTGGTTCCGGCGCCCGCGGGCAACTTTCCTGTAACGAGACGTTCATCCTCCTCCACAAGCCGGGGCTTGAGCAGATCCCCGCCGTTGAGCAGGGCCGATACATAGACGGCCACCTGCAGGGGCGTGACCAGCGTATAGCCCTGGCCTATGGAAATATTGTAGGTATCCCCGCGTACCCAGGGCTGACCGAAGCGGCGGCGTTTCCAGGCGCGGGAAGGCACAAGGCCTGTCCGCTCGTGAGGCAGGCCGATTCCGGTGGCGCGCCCGAAACCGCACGCCTTGGCATAGGCCTCTATTTTGTCGATACCCACTTTTTCAGCCATAAGATAAAAATACACGTCGCAGGAAACCACAAGGGCGCTTTCCATATTCACGTTGCCGTGACCGCCCTGCTTCCAGCAGCGAAAAATCTGCCCGCCCAGCTTGACCTGGCCGGGGCAGAACACGTTTTCTCTGGGGGATATCCCGTGTTCAAGAAACATCGCGGCCATGACGAGCTTCCACACGGAACCCGGCGGATAAACGCTCTGTATGACGCGGTTCTGCAGCGGGAAACGGTTGCTCGTGCGCAGGGCCTCCCAGTCGCGTCTGGAAATGCCGGCCGCAAAGAGATTATTGTCATAAGCGGGTGAGGTGACAAGCGCCCGCAATTTTCCGGAATCCGGCTCCATGACGACCACGCAGCCGGCCTCTCCCCCCAGGGCTTCCCAGGCGGCCCGCTGAAGCGACAAATCCAGGGAAAGATTTGTTTCGTGGCCGCTCCGCGGTTCTTTTTTCAGAACTCTGCCCAAAGCGCGTCCGTGGGCGTCCACCTCCACGTCAAACAGCCCTTTCTGGCCGCGCAACTGCTTTTCCAGTTCCAGCTCCAGGCCGGCCTTGCCCACAAAATCGCCTGCGGCAAGGGCAGGATCATCTTCCATTTCTTTTTCGTTGACCTCGGCCACATACCCCAGCACATGCGCAAAAATATCCTTTTCAGGATAATTGCGTTTGGTGCGCACCACGATTTCCAGACCGGGCCAAGCGAATATTTCCGATTCTATACGGGCCAGGAGTTCAAAACTGATGTCGGTGAGCATGAGAATCGGCTCGAAGGATTTGACCTTGAAGCGATCCTGCTGGTATTTTTCCCATATCTGCGAAACGGGGATGCCGGACCAGACGCTTATCTGCGTGAGCGTGGCCGGAATGTCACGGCAGTCTTCCCGAACCAGGGAAAGACCGTAGGCGGTGCGGTTATCGGCTATGGTTTTGCCGGCCATATCCATAATGCGGCCGCGCGGAGCGAAAATATGTTCCTGCCGCAGGCGGTTTTCCAGGGAAAGGCGCGCGAATTCCTCCCCGCGCTGGATTTGCAGGTACCACAGGCGCGTCACCAGCACAAAAAACAGGATGCCAATAAAAACCTGCAAGATGATAAGCCCGTTGTGCGGCGGCTGATACCGCTCGTTCTCCACCTGAATTTTCAGCCAGGAGCGGAAAAGGCCCCTGCGTCCGTGAGGGTAGGCGTCCGTCCGGGCCGGTACGGCGGTATTATGCGGCGGCTTCATCGTTTTTCGTCCATCGTCGCGTCAAAGTGAAGGCACGCCAGGCACAGGGCAGGAAAAGAGCCTGAAAAAGACATTTGTCAAGGGTGTCGTCCATGTTGAATGCAAGATTTTGCAACGGCGCCATAAGCCAGTCAAGGGCATAATAGGGCACGATGAGGGCAGCGGAAAGCAGGACGACAAAAAGAAAACTTTCCACCTCAAAAAGCCATTGTCCCAGCCGGAAAAAGACTGCCGTCGTCATGTACAGCAGGACGGTGCCGCCGAAAAGGCGCGTGCCCATGCCTTCCTGCAAGAGGATGAAAAGGGGCACGAGCCAGAGCATGTTTTTGTAATCCCGCTCCTGAAGCAGGATGAGCAGCCCGGCCACAAAGACGTCCAGGCCGGGAAACAGGGCCTGCATCACAACGGCCGTCATGGCAAAGACGAGCCACCAGCACAGATCCCGCATCCCGCTCATGGCGCCGCCTTTTTTGGCGGCGCCGGCGGGCCGACAAACTCCGCCGGCGCGTCGTCCGGTTCATCCGGCAGGCGTACAATGCCCGTCGGCTCCAACAGAACCACTTCTTCAAGGTGGTGCAAATCCACCAGGGGTTCGGCCTCAACAGCCAAAAATTGCGTATAATCGGAAGGGGCCACGCTGACAACCCGCGCGGCCGGTATTCCCTTGGGAAACTTCTGGTCCAGTCCGGCCGTGATGAGTATGTCTCCTTGTTTGATGCTGGCGTCGCGCCGCACAAAGTTGACTTCCAGAGGTCTGCCGGATCCCCTGCCGGTCAGAATTCCGAAAGCGCGGCTTGTCTGCGCGGCAACGGCGACGCGGCTGCCGGGGTCTGTCAGCAGCAGGGCGTTGGCCGTGTGGGGGCTTGCGCGCAAAATGCGCCCCACAAGCCCTTTGTTGGTGATAACGGGCGTGTTGGGCCGTCCGCCCGTCACATAGCCGCGATTTATGACGATGCTGGACAGCACGGCATTGGGCCCCATGCGCCCTGCCAGGACGCGCGCGCCCACGGGTTTCCAGCCGGGATCCCCGGGCAGATCGACAAGTTGGCGCAAACGCTCAAGTTCCGCCAGAGACTCCCCGTGCGCCTCAAGGCGTGCCTCAAGGTCTTCAAGGCGCGTCTTGAGACGCCTGTTTTCTTCCCGCACATTGACGAGATCAAAATACCGCTGCCAGAATTCCCGCGTCGAATCCTGCAATGCCCGCAACGGCGCAAGAACGGCGCCGGTCAGTTCAAGCCCGACGTTGGCGGCCAAATCGTCCAGCATACGGGTACGCTGATTCCAGGTGTACATGCCCAGAAAAAGTATGAGCAGTATGCCCGCGAGGACCAGAATACGCCGGAATGACACTAATCAATACACACTTCTTTGAGAATATGCAGGTTGTCGAGAGCCTTGCCGGTGCCGATGACCACCGTGGAGAGCGGGTCATCCACAACGGTGATGGGCAGCCTCGTCTCTTCGCGCAAAAGCTGGTCAAGGCCCTTCAAAAGGGCGCCGCCGCCGGTCAGCACAATGCCGCGGTCCACGATGTCGGCGGCCAGTTCCGGCGGAGTCTGTTCCAGGGCGACGCGCACGGCCTGAACGATGCTGTCCACCTGCTCGGCAATGGCGGCGCGCACTTCCTGAGAAGTGATGATGTTGTTCTGCGGAATGCCGGTGACAAGATCGCGTCCTTTCACCTCAATCTGCTGTTCCGGGTCAAGGGGATAGGCAGAGGCTATTTTCATCTTGATCTCTTCCGCCGAGGACTCGCCGATAAGCATGTTGTACTTGCGTTTGACGTGAATCATGATGGCCTCGTCCATCTTGTCGCCACCCACACGCACCGAACGGGAATAGACAATGCCGGCCAGGGAAATGACGGCCACTTCCGTGGTGCCGCCGCCGATATCCACCACCATGTTGGAGGTGGGCTCCTGAATCGGCAAATCAGCGCCTATGGCCGCCGCCATGGGCTCTTCGATAAGATAGACTTCCCGCGCGCCGGCCGACTGGGCCGATTCCTTGACGGCGCGTTTCTCCACCTGCGTGATGCCCGTAGGCACGCAGATCATGATGCGCGGCCGTACCAGACGGCGTGAATTGTGCACCTTGGCGATGAAATGGCGAAGCATGGCCTCCGTGACTTCAAAGTCCGCGATAACGCCGTCCTTCATGGGGCGTATGGCCTGTATGTTGCCCGGGGTTCTGCCCAGCATGCGCTTGGCCTCCTGGCCGACGGCCAGCACCACATTGTTTCCGCGCGCGTCTTTTTTGACGGCCACCACCGACGGCTCACGCAGGACAATGCCCTGTCCCTTCACATAAACGCAGGTATTCGCCGTGCCAAGGTCGATAGCCAGGTCATTGGAAAACATCCCCAAAGCGAAATCCAGAATTTTGGACATTATGTTCGTCAGCCTCGTTACGCGGATCGTGCTTATGTGAGAACGCGTTTGGCCCGCCCTGAAAGGGAGCCGTGTTTTTTCAGAGTTAGGTGGTTATTGTTCAGCCAAAACGTCGCTGAAGTCAAGCCAAGAAGCATAAAGTTCAAAAATATTTTACAAGTTTTCAGCCAGGCTGCCGTGGCGGAAAGGCAAAAGGAGGAGTTTTAGGTCAGCGCCGCATTTCGTAGGCAATTCCGCAGAATTCCCACAAGGTTCACAAAATTGCCGGTTTCCGGGCGGCCGCTTGAAAGCGTGCGCAGCATCTGCTCATACGCCAGGGCGACTTCGCGTGGGCAACAGGCGTCGCCGCACAGATGCCGCGCGTCAAATTTTGTGTGCCTCAGGCCCCTGTCCAGAAAGTCGCGCGCGATCATCTCGAATTCCGCCGCATTGACGGACAGGCGGAAGCGGTCGGCAATGGCGTTCAGAATTTTTTGGGGATTTTCGATAAACTCGTCGTAATTCACAAAGAGATGGGCAAAATGGCGCGCATGGCGGAAACATTCCAGCATATGGCTTGCCCACAGCAGATACCCCTGAATCGGGGGCAGGTTGTCCCGTTTGCGCAGTGAAGCGACAACGCTCGCGGGATTGCGGAAGACGATGACGGAATACGGCTGTATTCCCGCCGCCTGAAAGGCCTTGCGCCAGAAAGGCAGCAATTTTGTCATTCTCGGGTCTTTCACGGCATAAAAGCCGTTGGCGGCAATCTTGCTCCGCAGGAGTCCGGCGGCGATTTCGACAAACCCCTCTTCGGCAAGACGCCGCACATCCTGCGGCGTCACGGGGGCAAGGCTGTCCCAGCGCGTGCGTAGGGCCTCAAACATGCGCTCGTTGAGCCGCAGGACGTCAATATCCTCCCAATGCCCCCTGGGATTGGAGGAAAGCCCGCCGACAAGATGATCGCCGTGTCGCGCGCCGAAAACCCTGAGGCTGAGCGAAACGGCGCTTGTGCCGCTTCTGTGCATGCCCAGAACCATGATGCATTCGGGGGACGGGCTCAAAACTCCCGGCGGACCATTCTGCGGCTTCAAGACTGCCGATCCGCGCGCGCCCGCAGCCAGAGCTGGAGCACCAGCAGGGTCCAGAGAGGCTTGCGCAAATCCGCCCTGCCCGCGATATGCGCGTCCATCAGCGCGCGCACGGCGCGGGGATTGAACATCCCCTGAGCGCGCAGGCTGTCCGCCGCCAGCAGATCTTCCATGAGCGGCCGGAGCCTGCCTTTGAGCCAGGCCGCCACGGGTATCTGGAAGCCGCGCTTGTTGCGGCGCAGGATTTCGGGCGGCAAAAGGCCGGCGAACGCCTTTTTGAGGAGATGCTTGCGCCTGAAGCCGCGCAGCTTGCAGCGCACGGGCAGACGGGCGGCGAATTCCGCCGCCGCCGTGTCCAGAAATGGAGCGCGTACTTCCAGGGCATGGAGCATGGAGCAGCGGTCCACTTTGACAAGAATGTCGTCCAGCATGAACTGGCGCACATAGACGTGGAAGGCTCGGGCCAGCGGCGAGGCGGCGCTTGGGGGCCGCCAGTGATCGTAGTGCAGACGCGTGGGCGCAAAGAGCGTCCGGGATTCCAGAAAAGTCGCATCGGCGTAAGCGGGGGCCAGCACCTCGCGCTGCATTTCCGGGCTGAGAGCCGTAAGCAGGCTCTGCACGCGGAGGACGGCCGGCGTCATCGCGCCGTTGAGAAATGTCTCCACAGCCAGACGCGGATTGATATAGCCTGCGGAAGCGGGCAGCAGGCGGGGCAGACGGGCAAGGACGCGCTTCGGAAAGGCGGGCAGGGCATTGAACCATTCCGCCGCGCGGAAAGCGATATAGTGTTCATAGCCGGCCCAGAGTTCGTCCGCGCCGTCTCCGCCCAGCGCCACCGTGACTTCCTCGCGCGTGACGGCGGAAAGCAGCCAGGTGGGCGCCACCGAGGCGTCGGCCAGGGGCGTATCCATGCGCCGCGCCACCGCGGGCAGAATGTCGGCGCAGTCGTCGGCCCCCAGGATGCGCTCATGATGGTCCGTGCCGTAGGCCCTCGCCGCCGCGCGCGCGTAGCGGGACTCGTCGTAGCTGGCCTCGCGGAAGGCGATGGAGAAAGTTTTTACCGGCGTAGCGGAATGGCGCGCCATAAGGCCGGTGACAATGGTGGAATCAATGCCGCCGGAAAGAAAAACACCCAGGGGGACATCGCTTATCATGCGGCGGCGGACGGCCTCCGAGAGCAGGACGCGCAGTTCTTCGCACAGTTCCTCTTCAGTGCGGGCATCGTCCTCGTCCGGAACGGGCATGTCCCAGTAGCGTTCAGTGCGGATTTCTCCTTTTTCCAGCACAAGCCAATGCGCCGGGGGCAGGCTTGCGGCCTCGCGGTAAATGGTCTGGGGCGTGGGCACATACTCATAGGCCAGATAACGCATGACCGCTTCGGGATCCACGGAAAAGGAAAAATTTTTCAATCGCGTCAGCGCCGTCAGTTCCGAGGCAAAGGCCAAACACCCGTGTTGTGCGCTGTAGAAGAAGGGTTTTTTGCCGAAACGGTCGCGCCCGCAGAAAAGACGCTGCCGCCTGCTGTCCCAGAGAGCAAAGGCAAACATGCCGTTAAAGCGTTCAAGGCATGCGGTGCCCCAGCGGCGATACCCTTCCAGAATGACCTCGGTGTCGGAATTGGTGGCAAACCGCGCTCCCTGTGCCGCCAGGATTTTTTTGAGTTCGAGAAAGTTGAAGATTTCCCCGTTGAAGGTCACGCTCAGCCCGCCGCTCATGTCGTGCATGGGCTGAGCGCCGCCGGAGATGTCGATGACGGAGAGACGCCTGTGCCCAAGACAGACGGGCCCGTTCCGCCATACGCCCTGGCCGTCGGGACCGCGGTGGGAAAGGGCGTCCGTCATGGCGCGCGTGAGGAGCGTCGCCTCCGGGCTGAGGGAATCTCCGTCCAGACGGCAGAGTCCGGCTATGCCGCACACGATGCCTTCCAGAGGGCGTACCGGCGGACAAAGAGTTCCGACAGACGCCGGCAGTTGCGGGCCGAGTCAAACATCTCGCTGACCAGAACTCTGCCGTTTTGGCCCAGGATGCGGGCTTCGGCGGGATGGCGCGCCAGCCAGAGAACGGCGTCGGCAAGCGCTTGGGCGTTGCCGGGCGGCACAAGAAGGCCGGTTTCGTGATGGCGTATCACCTCGGGCAGGGCATTGACGCTTGTCCCCACCACCGGCAGGCCATAGGCGAACGCTTCAATGACCGTATTGGGGATGCCGTCGCGCCGCCCCGAGGCGTGCACAACGCAGGGCGCGGCAAAAATATCGTGATCCAGAAGGACGCCCGGCAGCTCATCATGGGAAATAAGGCCGGGCATGGAGACATGACGTTCCAGATTGAGCTCCTTGCGCAGGGTCAAAAGCCGGCGCTCCATGCCGCCAAGGCCCATGACCTTGCCTCCGCCGCCCGCCAGAGTCATCCGGAAATCGAAGCCGTTGCCTTTCAGAATGCCGCAGGCCTGCAAAAGCACGTCAAAGCCCTTTGTCACGTCAAAACGGCCAAGGGCCAGCAGACGCACCGGATTCTGGGCCAATATCGGCCGGGGACGCTCTCCCGCGGCAGGCAGGGTGAGGCTGTTGTAAACAAGCTCCACCTTGTTTTTCGCCTGCTTCCTGTCAAAGTTCGCTATCCGTTCCCGATCGGCCGCATTGTTCGCCCGTATGAAAAGAGCCGCGGTGAATTTTGCGCCCATATCCGGATCCGCCGGCTCAAGATTGTCGCCGCGCGCCGAGGTGGCAAAAGGAATGCCCGCAATGTCGGCGGCCACCCAGGCGGCGGTGGCCGTGCCGCGCGGCCATGGGGCGTAGACCATGTCAATGCCGTCTTCGCGCAGTTGCCGGCCAAGGGCCACGCCCGCATAAAAGGCCCAAAGATTTTCGGCAAAGCTTTCAAAACTGCGCCAGGGCCTGAGCAGGGCGCGGACAAAAATCCGGCAGAATTTTTTGGGCGCCGCGGCAAGGCAACGCAGAATTTCCAGAAAGAACGCAGGCAGGCGTTTCAATCCGGCAGTGCGCACCGTCGGGGCCACGGCAAGCATTTCCCTGGAGCAGCAGCGCAGATTGGAGGCATACAGCGAGTATACTTCCACAGGCAGGCGCTGTTTCAGGTTTTCCACCTCACGGAAGATAAAGGGCTGGGTGAAGAGCGGGTACCACAATAAAATATAGGCGACGTGCGGCAGACCGGCGGGCAGCATATCCGGCGTATCCGGAATTACGGCGTCAATGTCCGCTTTTGCGGGGAAGTCTTCCAAGGCGGTCTCATCCACTGGTCCAATCTCCGGCGGGGGCTGCCATCTCCGCCACACAGGGCCCCATTTCCGCCGCAAGCTCGCGCATGGTGCAGGCGCGGGCGGAAAAATTTTTATATACCCATTGAATGTAACGATAAATCTTATGCAGCAGGCCGTCAACGGCGGCCGCGTCAGACATGCGGGGCGCGCCGCCGGGCATCATTTCCGACGAATGCCAGGTGAGGGAGAGCACTGTTCCGCCGCGCGCCACGAAGAGGCGCGTGACGTGCTGCATCAGCCAGAGGGGATGATGGACCGGCAAAAGAGCAAGCGCTCCCCATTTGTTCAGGGTGGCGCGGGCCAGAAGGGCGGGGTTCCCTGGCGCTCTGGCCGGAAGGCGCTCAAGCAGGCGGGGCAGAAAGCGGAAAAGCGGCGTCACCGTGAGAGGCACCTCAAAAATGCTTGTGCCCGCCGCCGGAATGCGGTAAGGGCCGGCCGGCGCGGCAAAATGATCAGGCCCGCGGAGAGGGCCGTGCAACGGTCTGACGGACGCGTCGCAGGCAATGCCCGCGCGCGCCAGCAGGGGCCAGTGCGTTCTGCGTATGTCCCAGCGCCCCATGCGGAAAGACGCGGGCCGCTCTCCACAGAAGTCGCCGGCCGCCGCAAGCAGGTTGGCGAGCTTCGCGGCCAGGACGTTTTCCGGAATGCCGGCCGTGGACACATCGGCGGCAAAGGCCGGCGGGTCAACGGGCAGGGGCGGCGTGTTCCAATGGTGCAAATGCGCGCCTATCTCAACGCCGTCCCTGAATTTGTCCAGAAAAGCGCCGAGATCCGCGCGTGCCCGGGGGTTGTCAAAAACGCTGTAGGCGCAGAAAAGGGTGAGCCGCAGAGGCAGCGCCATAAGAGGAGCAAGGCGCGCCAGGCAGGCGGTATTGGCAACAGGCGGATCTCTGTGGGCGTAGCGTCCGGCGAAAAGCCCCTCCTCTTCCGCGTCCAGGCTGACAGCCAGCCGGACTTCCGGCCCTGTCAGCATGAAGCCGTGCCCGGCGCCCGCGCCGTTACGCCGGAGCTTGCGCCGACGTGGCGCATGTAGAGGTCGCGCAGGGCCCTGATATTGATTTTTCCGTCAAACATGCGTTCCACCAGGGCTTTTCCGTTGCCGGCCATGACGAGGGCTTTTTCCCTGCATTCCAGCATTTGCCGCACGGCGTCGGCTAGGGCGGCCGGATCGCGCTGCGGAACCAGCAGGCCCGTTTCACCGTTGCGGATGACTTCGGGAATGCCGTTCACGTCTGTGGCCACCACCGGCAGTCCGCAGGAAAGGGCCTCCATGATCACGTTGGGGATGCCGTCCCTGTCGCCGTTGTCGTGCACCACGCTCGGCACCACCAGCAGATCGTGACTGTGCATGTAGGCATGCATCTGGTCATGGGGGACAAAACCCGGCAAGGCCACAAAATCCGTCAGACCCATGCGGCGCAGTTGACGCAGAAGTCTGCCGCGCCAGCGTCCGTCCCCCACCAGGGTCAGACGTACGGGCACGCGTTCGCGCCTCAGACGCGCCAGGGCCGTGAAAAGTTCGGGAAATCCCTTGGTGCGCGCAAAACGGCCTATGGCGAGGAGATTGAAAACGCCGCGGCGCGGGACCGGCGTCGGGCGCTTGCGCGTCGCCGCGGCGAAGGTCAGACTGTTATAGACCAGATGTACCTTGTCTTTCTGCCCTGCCGGGCAGAATTGCTGGAGCCAGCGCACGTTTGCCAGATTGTTGGTGCGCAGGAAAAGGGCGTCGCGCGATTTTTCGCGCAGCAGGCCGTCCTCGGGATAGATGTCTCCGGCGCGGCCCGTGAAGGCAAAGGGAATCCCCGTCAGGCGCGAGGCCACCCAGGCGGCCGTTGCCGACCCGTTGGCCCAGGCGGAATGGATGAGGCCGACGCCCTCGCCGAGACATTGTTCGGCCAGCAGAAAGCCCGCCATAAAGCACCAGAGGTTTTCTCCCAGAGATTCCAGGTTGCGCATCCTGCGGAAAAACCCTTCCCGCAGCAGCCCCGCCACCTTGCGCGGTTCACGGCGCAGAGCGCGAAAAAAGGCCGCAAGCACGGCTGCGGTGGCAAACATGCCGTAGTGCCGCACCGGCCATGAAAAAGCCTGCATTTCAGCGCTGCATCCCCTGAGCGATTCCCCGTACATGGTGTATACCAGGACGGGCACCTCAAGGGACAAAAGGCTTTTTACTTCGCGAAATATAAACGTTTCCGAAGAGAGCGGAAACCAGAGCAGCACATAGGCGATTTTGGGGAAGGTCCGCGCGGGCGCGCTATCTGCGCTACTGATGCCCATTTTCGTGTTCCCGGCGGTACTGCTCCACCACGGCCTGGGCCTTGGGCAGTTCTTCGACCACAGCGTCCAGGGCCTCGCGGACATGCTCCTCCTCATGGACGGCCGAGAGGAAGAAACGCAGACGCGCCGTCCCTTCCTGTACCGCGGGGAAGGTGACGGGCATGACGTAAATGCCTCGTCTGAAAAGGGCCGTGGACAAAAAGCCGGCCACCATGGAGTCGCCCACCAGTATGGGCAGGACGGCGTAACCCTGGGCCGCGCCGGTATCCAGGCCTATGCCTCCGGCGTATTCCAGAAAGTATTTTGAAATGCGCTGCAGCCGCCGCACGCGCTCGGGCTCACGCAGCATAATTTCAAGCGCCTTGCGGCAGGCGGCCGCAATGACCGGCGGCATTCCCACGCTGAAGACAAAGCCCGGGGAGCCGTGTTTGAGATACTCCACCAGTTCGCGGCTGCCCGCGATAAATCCGCCGCAGCCGCACATGGCCTTTGAAAGGGTACTCATCCACATGTCCACTTCAGCGGCCTCTATGCCGTAATACTCCCGCACACCGCGGCCGGTTTTGCCAAGCACTCCCAAGGAATGGGCCTCGTCCACCAGAAGCATGCAGTCGTATTTTTTCTTCAGGGCGATAAGCCTGGGCAAATCGGGGATATTACCGTCCATGCTGAACAGCCCCTCGGTGACGATCACAGCGCGTTTGCGGGCGCTTCTGTGGGCCTTGAGCTTTTCCTCCAGGTCGTCGCAGTTGTTGTGCACGTATGAATAGCGGGACGCGCCGGAAAGCCGCGCGCCCTGCACAAGAGAATTGTGGGCGAGAGCATCGTGAAAAATGACGTCGCGCGTGTTGAACAGAAAGCCCAGGGTGGAGACGTTGGCCGCATGCCCGCTGACATAGACAATGCAGTCTTCCACGCCGTAAAGATTCGCGAAACTTTTTTCCAGTTCCCGGTGCTGCGGGCGCTCGCCGCCTACCAGACGGCTTGCCCCGCAGGAGGTGCCGAACCTGCGCGCAACCTCCGTCACAACATCGGTGATTTCGGGGTGGGCGTTGATGCCGAGATAGTCATACGTGGCAAAATTGAGATATTCCCTGCCGTTGATGAGCGACGTCGCCTTGGCGGCACGCTCGTGGCAGACGAAAAGCGGGTTTTCCATGCCCATTTTTCTGCCCATTTCCACCAAACGGTCAAACGAAAGCTTGGAACGCGCCCGGAAGTCCGCGGCCTGCCCGTCATGTTCCGACGGTTGCGCCGTTTCCGCGCTAACCGGAGAGAAAGTTTTTTTCATCATGCCATGCCCTTAAAAGCTGTAGTCACGCGCGGGAGGGGCGCGCGATTGTTGCAGGTCAAAAACAGACGCATCTGCTCCAACATAAATATAACAATACAGAATAGCCGAAGCGGCGACGGATGGCAAGCCTCCCGCGCGTAAAAATCTCCGCATGGCTTGACCTTACGGGAGGTCCGGCGTATAGAAGAAACATTGCACACTGATATTTGCAAGACCGGCGAAACTGCTTTACCATTCCTGTCACCCAACGCGGAGGATTGCGCTATGTTCGGTATCGGCATGCAGGAATTGCTGCTTATTCTGGTGGTGGTGCTTCTTGTTTTTGGCGCGAAAAAGCTGCCGGAAATAGGCGGCGGACTGGGCCGGGCCATACGCAACTTCCGTCGCGCCGCCACGGAGCCTGATGAGATCGACATAACCCCCAAGGAGAGCAAGGCGCCCACAGAGGGGGATTCCCGCAAGGCCTGACGGCCGGGGCAGAGCGCAAAGCATACGGGGCAAGAGATGAAAGCTGAGCAGATATCCGTTTTTCTGGAAAACCGCGCGGGCCGCCTTGCGGAAGTCACGCACGCGCTGGCGGAAGCCGGCGTCAATGTTCGAGCCCTCTCCCTGGCGGACACGTCGGATTTCGGCATTCTGCGCCTGATTGTGTGCGACAATGCCAAAGCCCAGGCCATATTGAAGGAAAAAGGCTTCACCCTCGGGCGCACCAGCGTGGTGGCGGTGGAGGTGGAGGACAGGCCGGGCGGCCTTGATGAAGTGCTGCAGCTTGTTTCCGGCCACGGCATCAACGTGGAGTACATGTACGCCTTTATCCAGCGCGAGCGGGACGCGATCCTGATTTTTCGCTTCGACAAGGTGGATCTGGCCGTGGAAGTGCTCAAGAGCAACAATTTTGCCGTCATTCCCGCCGATGTGCTCTGCCGGGTGTAGAGCATGATCATGTGATAAACTGACGGCTGTTTCCCGGCCCCCTTTTCGCGCCGCCGCCTTTTTGCCGGATCGCTGTCCCGCGCGGCGGAAAGACAACCCGCCATACGCCATGCCTTTTCGTCGAAAATACATTCTTTTCGCCGCCGCCTGCGCGGTGGCGCTTGCCGTCGCGGGCGCCTGGCCGCTGATGACCGGCCGGCGCGATGGGACTCTTGTGCTGTACGGCAACGTGGACATACGCCAGGCCGACTTGTCGTTTCGCGTGGGGGGGCGCATCGCCCGTGTGCTGGCGGACGAGGGCGACGCGGTTTGCCCGGGGCAGCCGCTTGCGGAAATGGACGATGATTTGCTCTCATGGCAGCGGGACCAGGCCGCCGCGGAACTGGAAGGGCAGCGGGCGGCGCTGATGCGGCTCACAAGCGGCTACCGCGCGGAAGAAGTCGCCCAGGCCCGCGCGGCAGTCAACGCCGCCGCCGCTGTGGCGGAAAACGCCGGAATCAACCTGCAACGGATTTCGGCCATGCGTTCCACCAACGCCGTGTCTCAGAAAGAACTGGACAATGCCCGGGCCGGCGCGAAAGAAGCCGAGGCCAGGCTGCGTTCGGCTCAGGAGCAGCTTGAAATGCTGGCCCGCGGCTACAGGGAGGAAGACATCCTCGCCCAGCGCGCGGCGGTCGCTGCGGCCGAGGCGGCGCTGCATCTCGCGGAAATCCGCTTGAGCGATACCGTACTCAAAGCCCCGCAGCAGGGCGTCGTTCTGACGCGCGCGCGGGAAGCCGGCAGCATTGTGGAAGCCGGACAGACAGTCTACACTCTCGCCCTTACACATCCCGTCTGGCTGCGCGCCTACGTGGGCGAGCCGCAACTGGGTTTCATCAAGCTCGGCATGAATGTGCTGGTAACGGCGGACGCGGCGCCGGGCAAACATTTTCCCGGAAAGGTGGGCTTTATTTCTCCAACCGCGGAATTTACCCCGAAAACCGTGGAAACTCTCGAAGTGCGCACAGCCCTGGTGTACCGCCTGCGCATTCAGGCGGAAGACCCGGAAAACATCATGCGGCAGGGCATGCCGGTGACAATCGTCATCCCCCCGCAAACGCGGCGTTAATGCTGAAAATCCGATCCGCGATGATCATCGGCAGCGCGTCAGAAGACTCCTGTATTCCGGAAGGCTCCATCGCTGTTGGCGCAGGCCGTCCGCAACGGGCTGAGGCTGCCGTGAGGCTGGAAAATCTCGGAATGGTCTTTGGGGGGACAAGGGCGCTTGACGGCATTGACGCCGCAATCAAGTCCGGACGCATTACTGGCGTTATCGGGCCGGACGCTTCCGGCAAGACCACCCTGCTTCGCATCCTGGCCGGTTTGATGCCCCCCAGCAAGGGGAAGGCACTGATTTTCGGCCGGCCGGCCGCCTCTGACATCTGCAGAAGCGGCATAGGCTATATGCCGCAGCGTTGCGGCCTGTACGACGACATCACGGTTATGGGCAATCTGCGTCTGCACGCCAGACTGCGCGGCCTGCCGGACCAGGCCGCAAATCCACTGATTGAAAAGCTGCTTGGCTTCACCTCGCTGTCGGCCTTTACCGGCCGCCTGGCCGGCCGCCTTTCCGGGGGAATGAAACAAAAACTCGGCATAGCCTGCGCGCTGCTGGGTTCGCCGCGTCTGCTTCTGCTTGACGAGCCGGGCGTCGGCGTGGACCCGCAGTCCCGCCGCGAACTCTGGCGCATGGTGCAGGAATTGAGCGGCAAGGGCATGACGGTGATATGGGCTTCTTCCTCGCTCGATGAGGCCGCGCTCTGTCCCGAGATCATCATGCTTGACGCGGGCAGAATTCTCTGGCGCGGTCCCCCTGCGGAGATGGCCAGACAGGCCGAAGGACGGGTATTCCTGCTTCCGGGCAGACAGGAACACAACAAGGAGGACTTGGCCCGCTGGCTCGCAAAACCGGGGATAGATGACGCGCTGATCCAGGGCAGCCGTATCCGGTTGGTGCTGGCCCGCGGGGCGCCGCAGGCCCTGCGGGGGGAAGTGCTTGCCGCCGGAGGGCAGGCAACGCTTCCGCGTCTGGAAGACGCCTACATGAGCGTTGTCGGCGGCGTCAATCAATGCCCCTCGCCGTACGGGAAGGGGCCCGCGCGCATATGCGGCGCAAAACGCGATGTTCCCCGCATTGAGGCCCGCAGCCTCTGCAAAAAATTCGGTGACTTCACCGCCGCGGACAATATCAGCTTCGCGGTGCGCCCGGGCGAAATTTTCGGCCTGCTCGGCCCCAACGGCGCGGGAAAATCCACGATATTCAGAATGCTCTGCGGTCTCCTGAGGCCTACCTCCGGCGGCTGCGCCGTGGACGGCGCGGACATGTTCACGGCGGGCAGCGCCGCGCGTTCGCGCCTGGGGTATATGGCCCAGAAATTTTCTCTCTATCCCGACATCCCTGTCAGGGACAACATCAATTTTTTCGCCGATCTCTACGGAATAGACAAAAAACGCAGGGAGAGGCTGTTAGCGGTATTGGCGGAGGCATTTGAACTGCGGGATTACCTGCACAGCAGGACCGCCTCTCTGCCGCTGGGGCAGAAACAGCGCTTGGCCCTGCTCTGCGCCACGTTGCACGAGCCGCCGGCGATATTTCTGGACGAGCCGACTTCCGGCGTCGACGCGCGTTCGCGGCGCGATTTCTGGAAGCACATCACGGCCATGGCCGCCGCCGGCGCATCTGTTCTTGTGACGACGCATTTTATGGAAGAGGCCGAATACTGCGACCGCCTGGCCCTTGTTTACCGCGGAACCATGATAAGGGTGGGAACACCGGACGAACTCAAGGCCTCCTGCGCGGACATTGTCGATCCGACCCTGGAAGAGGCATTTGTCGCAGGCATTGAACGCTATGACAAGGAACACCCGTTGGGCTGAAGCGGAGGAAAAAGTACCACCATGCGCGAACTCTGGCTTGATCGGATATTGGCCCTGATGCACAAGGAATTTCTGCAGATCGTGCGCGATCCGTCTTCCTGGCTGGTAGCCGGCGTGCTGCCCCTGGTTTTTCTGCTGCTCTTCGGGCACGGCATTACGCTGGACGCGGGGGTTCTGCGCATGGCCGTCATCAACCGGAGCGGCGACCGCCACTCCCTGGCGCTTGCGGCGAACTTTGCCCATTCGCGCTCGTTTGCCGCCATCCCGGCGCGCGACATGAATGAAGCCGCGAAACTGATGCGCGACTCGGAAGCGCAGGGAGTGCTGGTTATCCATGAAGACTTTGACCAGGCGCTCGCGCGCGGCGGCAAGGGGCAGATGCAGATTCTCGTGGACGGGGCCGAGCCGAACACGGCCCGCTTTATCGAGAGCTACAGCCAGGGCCTGATTTCGCAATGGCAGGCGACCTTCCTTCCTTCAGGCACCATTGCGGGTCCGCCCATAACCGCTCAAAACCGTTACTGGTACAACCCGATGGCCAAGAGCGTGCAATTTCTTGTTCCGGGGGCCATTACCGTTATCATGACGCTTATAGGAACGCTTCTGACCTCGCTGGTTTTTGCCCGCGAATGGAAACGCGGCACCATGGAGGCCCTGTTCGCGACGCCCGTCAGCCGCCTGCAATTGTTGCTCGGCAAGCTTGTGCCCTATTTCTGCATGGGCATGTTCAGCATGTTGCTTTGCGCCGTCTCGGCGGTGGTTTTGTTTGATGTGCCGTTTCGCGGTTCCGTATGGGC
>JAISOT010000015.1 GCA_031275465.1 Desulfovibrio sp. | reverse complement strand
TTTTTGTCGTCGAAGCGCCATGCTCCTTTGGCGGGCACGGTGTATTCCTTGTTCTTCACAATGCTGTTGTCCATGCCGGCTTTGGCGCTGGGAAAAAGAACCTGATACTTGCCGGACGTTCCTTTGGCGACCCAGTAAACGCGGCCGTTACGGTTGGCCGAAAAGAGCAGGCGCACCTTGTCGCCGCTCTTGAAATCCTCCGTGGGCAGCACCGTTTTGGTCTGATTGTCGCGCGTCAATTCCACTGTGGCCTTGACGGCGATTTTTTCTCCCTTGACCGTATCGGACGACGAGCCGACCACCTTGGGCGCGTCCTCTTTTTCATCCTCATCGTCAAAGACCAGATCGCGCGTGGTGCGGCGCTTGCTGGCTGACGTATTGTCCGCGAGATATTGATCCTTGGAAGCGACGGCATTGTTGTTCCGCGCCACGTTGACTTTTTCAGGCACGCCAACGGCCACCTGCACTCCCGGTTGCGAACCGGCGAACATTGTGGGCATGGGGCCGTCCCCATAGCGGGCGAAAGCGCGTTCATAGCTCTGGCGCATGTGCGTGCCGTAATCATTGGCCCAAACGACATACGAATTGTAGCGCGTGAGCTGGCAGTGCGTCCATGTATGGCGGTAGCCATTGGCCCAGATGACCTGGATGTTCCATTTATACTGGTCGCCGTAATAGTTCGGCCCAATGTACAGGCGCGTGCTCGGTTCAAGGCCGGTTTTCAGCAGATTTTCGCTCTGATACTGCGGATAATACGTCGGGGCGATGCGAACATCGGTAATTTCGACGCCGGTGAGGTTGGTGAGCATGAAGTTCAGGCGTCCCGCCGCATTCGCCGAACCGACGCTGGCCATCAAGACTATGACGAACAGGCCCATAGGGCGCGATAATTTTTTCATGGCATTGCACTCCTTGGATTACATATCCGTTTTGGACAGTTCGGACTGGTGGACAGCCCATTCTTCCAGCAACTGATTTTTGTTGCCCTGCGCGTATCTGCCTAGCTTGCTTACGGCATCCGCCCGCTCCGCTTCCGACAACGCGTTCCATTGCGCCTGGGCCTTGTCGCGGAATTCCCTGTCCTCATCCCAGTAGCAGTGCAGCCGCTCGTGGCGGAGATTTACAGCGAATGTCCGGTTCTTGCCCGGCGCGGCCGCAAGCACGTGGGTAATTTTGCCGGCGGGAACAAAAATTCCGTTGCGGATTGTGATGACGGCATCCTTCAGCAGCATTCCCAACAGAGCGTATTCGTCCAGTTCGGCTGCGGGAAATTTGTTCGCCACAGTGTCATTGATCCAGTCGCATATCTGTCGCGTGCCGTAATGGTAGCCAAGCACGCCATTCAAAAATTTTTCCAGCGGCAGGCTTTTGTCCACATCCTGCGCGTGCAGGGCAAGGCTGTAAACCGTGCGGGCCAGAGCAAGCGGCGTTTCAAAATGCAGCTCATAAGTTATGTCGCGGTAGCGCCAGGGCCGGATGAAATCCTTTTCACGCTCGGGCGTGACCGTGCCCAGCAGGCGTCCCGGCGTCGCGGCTGGCTTGGGTTTGAGCATTGTCGCCTCTGGGGGGACGTATTTGTTCCAGAGTTCTTCAAGAATTTCCCCGCGCACTGGCGTTGCCGCGACAAGCAGGACAAAACAGAAAAAGAAAAAATTTTTCATGGGAAGTTTTCCGGGAGAGAGGATACGCTGTTGCCGACCGGACCTCATTAGGAAAGCGCCCCGGCCCTGTGGACGGGCCGGAGCAGTAAAGGAAACTGACTGAAAACTACAGACTGTTCACGTCGCTCATCATGCCGGAGATATTGCCGGCCATGCCCTTGACAAGGCTGAGCAGCGATTTCAGGGGCATCAGCAGGGAACCGGCGACATCGGAGGGGTCGCTGCTGGTGGCCACCGTCTTGGCGGCGCAACCGGCCATGGCCGCCGGGCTGGCGCTGCTGGAAACTTGATTCAGCAGAGACGTGACCTGACTGATTAAAGTCTGCACGTTGCTGGAAAGTTGTTGCAGCCTGGGCGTCATGGACGCTTTGATGGAAGCGCGTTCGGCATCGGTGAGGTCGTTTCTGGCATCGGCAAGATACGTCTTCAGTGCTTTGTTAAGAGCATCCTGCTTGGCATTGGAAGCGTCAATCTTGTCGCCGTCAATTTTGTTGAAAGCCATTTCGGCGGATGCGACGCGGCTTTCGCCGACAGCGCGGCAGACTTCCGCGCGGCTGGCACTGCCGTGGCCGTCATACCATGCGGAAAGCTCATCATTGGCCTCCTTGTAGTCCCGCGCTAGTTTCAAACCGGCGCTGCGCGTGGCCTCGCGCACTTCACCGCCGCTTGCGATCTCAGACTTGGCGGCATTGAGCCTGGCTATATAGGCGTTGTCGATCTGGGTGATTTTCCTTTTCAGGGCCACTTCCCTGCTCACGCCCTTGGCCTTGACCTTGGCGTCAGGCTTTACCGCATCCAGAGAGGCCATTTCCAGATCGGCTGCGTTGGAGCCGGCGTCCGCCGTGACCTTGTTTGATTCGCCGAGTAGTTCGACTCCAGCCCAGAGCAGGCCGGCCATCAATGTGGAAAGCAGAAGCCACAATGCAATTCTACGGGATTTTTTGAGCATACCTCTTCCTTGTGTTTGCAGGTTTGGATATGGTTATGACAACAGAAACAGTTGTCTGATGCCCACTTTGGTTATATTGAGAGCAATCGCATAATTATTTACCGAATATGGCACCAACTGCCCAATAGTATGGGTGCAATGGGAGTGCTGTTGCCAGCTCTTCAGATTTAAAGATATGATTGCCTCTTTTGCATTCAAAAATCCACGCTCTCTGTGCATCAGCAAATGCGGCAACAAAGTCTTGGTTGTCCCCTTGCGCTATAAAATTTTTTATAAAGCTTGTCATAAGGAAATCAGACGCTTCATCATTTGCGAACCATAGTGTTCCATATACATTATTAACACCTTTGCGCATGAAGGCGTCAACAAAGCTAACTTGATCCACACCGGGAATCCAGCCAATTTTACGCAAATCATTTTCCATTTCCTTTGATTGCGTAAATGTTGTCTCAGTTATATCTTTCTTTAGAGATTTTGATACGTAAGTGACTCCAGTATTACAGGCAGAAAGTATTGCGTAACGCGTGTTAGAGAATGATAAATCTGGCAGCTCCATTAATTTTTTCATTGTCAGCAAACCAGTGTCGCTACCATCATTGTCCTTAGCCATGTACAAATAACTATTGAGCAATGAATTTGTCAGAATATGTTGTTCAATAAAATCAAATTCTCTTTCTATGGCTTCTTTGCCAAATTTTGGTATTTTATTTTCCTTTACTTTATCTTTGTGAAGAAAATAAGAATAATAAACATCTGAATACGGCATACCATGCGTTGCAAAATACAATATTTCGTAACTAGTGTTCTTTAAATTCTTCAAAAACCATGCTTCAGTAGCAGAGTTTTCGAAGCTTACATCCTTTAATTGCTGTTGTATTATAGCACTCGCAGATTCAATCTCTCTTCTCGCTCCATCTAATGAATCCAGTGTTACAATTATTTCATTTCTCGGATTACCAACTGCTAAAAGAGTTTTTGTTGATTTTTTTATTTTTGGATTTGTCAGTGCTGTAATAAACGATGGTCTTACGTAAGCAATATTGTATTTTTCGACAAGAAAATTTGATGTTCCATTTTCTGCTGATGTAACAAGTGCGCTAAATGGCACTGTTCCAAGAAACCCATCACCAATAATGTAAATATTTTTTTTATTATAAAGACTATTTTGCACTGGTATAATTAAAATTCCATATAAACGTGATAACACGCTAATAGTATTTTCAAAAAATTTATTTTCTTGCTCTTTTGTCGGAATATCTTGTGCATGACCATACTTTTCTATATTATCAACTATAAAATCTTTTTTTATGATCGTATCCAATTCCTTTCTGCCAATGGCTACACTCACGCAATCAACTTTATTTTTTGCGATAGCCATGATCATCAGCTTATCAGTTAATGAAACGTATTGCAGGGCAATTTGATCGTCTTTCAGGGCTTTTTGGACTGACGGGATATCCACGCGCGAACTGGAATCAAAAATCACAGCGTCTCCTGGATATTGCTTTTTCCATTCCGTCAAAAGTTTTTGATAATCCTGTTCCAGCTTTTGTACGGAAACCTTTTGCCTGTCCGCCTCGGCTTTCGCTTCAGCGGCCATTGCCCTTTGTTCCGGAGTTGCGGCGGAAGCGGCTTTGACGTCCTTGGTCATTGCGGCAGATACCGGAACAGCGGCCTGCGCCTTGGCCATTTGCCGGCCCAAGGCCATAAGCTGACTGTATGCGGCCTGCTTTTTTTCATCATCAAAATTGAACTGCACGAGAGCCGCGCTGGCCTTCTGCACTTCATTGCGCAACGTCTCGCTGTACTGCATCTGCAAATTCAGATATTTTTGATTTTTGCTCTTGTCATACAACCGGCCGCACAGCGACATGGCTTCTTCAAACAAATCCTCCTTGCCGGCCATGAATTCGCCGAGCAGTTCCGCGCTTTCCAAACTAACGCGCATATTCGCCACAATATCAATGGCTTTCTGGTATTGCGCGAGCGCGTCTTCCAGCTTGCCTTCACGCGACAGCACAAATCCCATGCCCTGCAGGGCGGACCACTGCAATTCCTTGGAGTTGAGGGCGGCGGCAAGCGCAAGAGCGCGGCTGTACGCTTCTCTGCATTGTTTCAGGGCTTCGGTTTTGTCCATTTGCGGCACGGTCGGCTCGTCGTCAAAAACGAGATCGCGGGTTGTCCTGCCCGGCAGCACGGTTTGTTTCAGAACATCGCCGATGTGATTCAACGCTTCCGCCTGACCAAACGGCAGTTCCAGCTTGGTGTAAATATCGAGAGCTTCCTGATACCCCTTCAGGGCTGCCGCCAGATCCCTGTCTTCCAGTTCGGCGATACGCGCTGTTCCCATCAGCACCCCGGCCTTGCCGCGCTGATAGCCTATTTCTTCAAAAAACGTCAGAGCCGCGCGGTAATCGTTGCGGGCAGCGTTGAGGTTGCCCCCGATGCGGTTGAGCAGGGCGCAATTCATAAGGGCAATGCCCTCGTCCCGTTTGTCTCCCACTTCACGGGCGATGGCCACGGACTTTTCGAAATGTTTCATGGCTTCGCCGGCGCGCCCTGTTGCTTTGTAAACCAGACCGAGGTTGTTGTAATCGCGCCCTTCGCTCTGCCGCAGTTTGTTTTTTTCCTCAATGTCGAGAGCGGACTTGAGAAATTTCATTGCCTTGGGATATTCCCCGCGCTCCCAGTACAATATTCCGAGATTGCTGTCCGACTCCGCCTTTGTGAGCGGGATGTCGAGCGCATCGGCCTGTTGTTTCGCCATCTGGAGATTTTGTTCTGCGCTGTTGAAATCCCCGAGATTGCCGAGGCACAAACCGCGCCCGGCCAAAAGCATGGCGCGCTGCTCCGGCCTGGCATCCGGCGGAAGCAGATCAAACGCCGTTTTGTAGGATTGCTGGGCTTTGCCGTAGAGTTCAAGCGCCTTGTAGGCGTCGCCCATGCGGGCGTACGCATCGGCCTTTTCGACATCGTTGAGCTTGGGCAGCGCCTTGAGCATACGCTCCAGCGTCTGCGCCCTGAGCGCGTTTTGCCCGAGATTCGTGCGGCAGACCACCAGGTTGTTGTAATATTTCCGCAAAGTTTCCGGATCGACGGCACCTTTCATGGCGATGACGCCTTCATACACGTTGGCCGCTTCCTCATACTTTTTCGCCTGTATGTAGCAAACGCCGGCATTGGCGAGGATGGCCCGCGCCTTGTCCGGTTGCTTCGCTTTTTCCAACATGTCGGCTGTTTGTGAAAAATACGTCGCGGCCTCTTCAAAGCGTCCCGCTTTCATCGCCTCCTGCGCCTGGGCGAAGGTTTCCTGCAGACCGGCGGCGGACACCCGCCCGGCCGTCAACAGCAGCGCGCAAAAGCAAACAAGAAAGAGGCCGCAAAAGAATGTCCGCATTGATGTCGCACCGTGTTTCGTGTCGCCGCGCATTGTTCCAGACCTACCATGTTTTGGAGTTGCCCCCGGCCAAGGCCGCCTTCACGCCCCGGCCCAATGGGGTTTCCAGACACCACAGGAGGGATGTTGGAAATTTTGTTTACTTGTGTTCAAGCACGTAATGGGCCACCAATGGTTCGCCCTTGGGGCCTGTCTGCTTCTGGGTGTTGACGTCGCCCGCGTCGTCGTCGTCAAAGACCAGATCGCGGGTGGTGCGTTTGTTTCCTTCCTTCTTCACGCAATCCTTCGACTTGGCTTCGTCATCGTCAAAAACGAGATCGCGGGTGGTACGCTTTGCGGAGGCATTCTCTTCCTTGCATTCTTCCTTGGCGGCAGGCGACTTCGCCACGGCGGCGACGGCGCTGTCCAGATCGGGCAGAGCGGAGGGTGACAGAACGCAGAGCAATTCTTCTTTGCCGGTCTTGTCGTCAAACTTGAACGCGCCCTTGGTGGGAATGGTATACTCCTTGTTGCGTTCAACCTTGTTGTCCATGCCTGTCTTTTCGGATGGGAAAATCATCTTGTATTCGCCGGACGTGCCTTTGGTCATCCAATACACAAAGCCGTCTATGCTGGGCGTGTAGACCAGCTTCACCCTGTCGCCGGATTTGAATTCATGGTTCGGCAATACAGTGCTTGTCTGCCCGTCACGGGTGAGCAGCATTGTGGTCTTGACGGCAATGGTCTGTGTGGCACCGCCGACGCCTCCCTGATCTGCCGTTTTTGCAGCCTGTCCGGCATCAGTTTTGGTTGCGGCTGTTTCGTCATCCTCAAACACAAGGTCACGCGTGGTGCGCTGCGCGGCCTGAATAAAACCGGGTGCCGCGCACAAGATGAACAAGAGCGAAATGACAAATAATTTTTTCATATGGTTACTCTCCTTTTTTGTCCTGTTTCGGGGCATACTTCTCAAACAGTTCGGCCAGCGTGGTTCCGCGGGCTTCGGTTTTGACAGATGCCGTATCCTTTTGTACCGCCGTTACGACGACCACTCCCTCGCCGATAACCTTGCCGTCGCCCTTTGCCAGCGAAAGCAGATAGGTGCCCTCTCCGGGCAGAACCATATTGCGCAGTCCGAAGGTATTCCAGGTGGGGCGCACATCAAGATTCTCCCGTTTGAGCAGTTGTTCCTGCTCGCCTTGCCGCTTGTAGAGACTCAAACTCAACTGCTGCACGCCGAAAGGCTCCTGCGATTTGGCAATCCAGGTAATGACGTTGCTGTCAAAGGTTTCAGTTTGCCCTTGCGGTTCCCAGGAGTCGGAAAAATTTTTGCAAAAGACGATCTGGACCGCTTCAGCGTACGCCGCCGTTGCGGACAGTCCGAGAATACACAGGAACAACAACACGCCCCGATAAAACAACCTGCTTCGCATGGTTTTTCTCCTTATTTGGACTGCTCTTGAAAGTGTCTGTGGCGATATGTTCGGCTGTCAGGCGCCCACTCGAAAATGCCGGTTATGCATGAATCAGAAAAGGAGCCTTCCTCCCCGGTTTTTGTCGTTCCGGCGGTTGGGGGAGCAATTCCTCCGGTATACCCAGTTGCGCGAGCGCCGCAATGCGGTGGCGGCAAACGCGTTTGCCTGTCAGCGTCATGGAAAGCAGTTGTTCGGATATACCCAGTTGTTCGGCCAGGGCTTTTTGCTCAATATTTTGGAGCAAGAGCCAAGCCTTGAGTCGGGCTTGACGGCTGGGAGAATTAGTGTTTATCATTTAACAAATCCTGTCTCACGTACACTTGATATATGACTTTAGTGAACTGGTAATCCAAAAAAGAATACTATGTCAAGCCCCATGAAGCAAATCACGTCCAATTCCACTTTCCAGGCACGATTACAGGAAGTTACCGAGACACTCGGCATGGAGCACCAAGCATTCGCAAGGGCGGGCGGAGTTTCAAAAGCGACATTTTCGAACTATATGCACGGCGTGAAATTCCCGCGTATGGAGACAATTGCAAACTGGATAGAAAAATTCGGAATAAATGCGAACTGGCTGATCAGCGGCTATGGTTCGATGTTCATGGAGAAAGATGAAACAAGAGAAGCCAGCGTGGCGATTTCGTCAGGCGATCCAATCGTCGAACGTATGCGAACTGCGGTTTCCATTTTGGAAAAAGCCAATGCGCCGGATGAAGTAATCCATCATGCCGTGCTTTCAGTCCTCAATGCCTCAAACTGCCCGGCCCGCGCGAAAGCGGATTCACGCTGACGCATACGCCATTTGTCACCCAAAATCATCTTGCCGCCTTAATGACCATGCGCGGAAAGAGAGGCATAGTCTCAGTGTGCGGCTGAATTCCCGGCGTTTTTCACGGAATGCCACGTTATTCCGTCAGCGTATGATCCGGCGGAGCAGGGCGAATCGTCCGGGGCTGTAAGGAGGGTAGCGGAAGGGAAGGTCAAGGAGGGTGGTCTGGCGGAGCACGCTTTTGAGGTTGCTGAACAGCTCAAAGCCGGATTTGCCGTGATAGCGCCCCATGCCGCTGGGGCCTACCCCCCCGAAGGGCAGGTTGTGGGAGGAAGCGTGGACGACGGTGTCGTTGATGCACCCCCCTCCGAAAGGCACGCTTTGGAGAACCCGCTTCTGGAGAGTCCTGTCGCCGGTGAACAGGTAAAGAGCCAGAGGTTTGTCGTGAGCGCGGATATGATCCAGCGCCTGTTCAATGTGATCATAGGCAAGTACGGGCAGAAGCGGACCGAATATTTCTTCGCGCATGACAGGATCGTCCGGCTCGGCCTCCAGAACGCAGGGCGCGATTTTCAGGAGATCGCGATCAGCGGCGAGAGGGACGGCGGTCAGGCCGAGCAGGCGGTCGAAAGCCTTCCGGTTGATGATGCGCCCGTAATTTTCGTTATGTACCGGGTCCGGGCCGAGCAAGGAAGTGAAGGACTGGTTCAGCCGCCGGATCAGTTCAGCCCTGACGGCGCGGTCCACCCAGACATAATCGGGCGCGATGCAGGTCTGCCCGGCATTGAGGCTTTTTCCCCATGCGATGCGTTTGGCCGCGACATCAAGCTTGGCGTCGGCCGCCACAATGACAGGGCTTTTGCCGCCCAGCTCCAGGCAGACGGGTGTGAGATGCCTGGCGGCCGCTTCCATGACGATATGCCCCACCCGGCCGCTGCCGGTGTACAGGATGAAATCGAAGCGTTCCCGCAGCAGGGCGGTGGCGGCATCTCCGCCTGCATTCACCGATGCCGCGAATTCCGGAGCGAAGGCTTCCCGCAGGATGGCCGTCAACACGGCGGCCGTGGCAGGGGCGGTTTTGGACGGTTTGAGAATCACGCAGTTTCCGGCCGCCACGGCGGCGGCCAAGGGCAGCAGGGCGAGCTGGAACGGATAGTTCCAGGGGGAAAAGATCAACGCCACGCCCAGGGGTTCAGGATAAATGCGGCAGACGGCGGGCCAGGCAGAAAGAAGGCTGCCCGCCCGGCGGGGACGCATCCAGTCTTTCAGACGCCTGAGCATGACCGTGATTTCGGAAAGAACCATTCCCACTTCCGTCAGATAGCCTTCCATGGAGCTTTTGCCCAAATCCTCATGCAAGGCGTCCAGCGCCGACCGCTCATGCTCGCGCACCGCGTCCCGCAGGGCGCGCAGGGCATTTTGCCGTCTTTCCAGAGCGAGAGTGGCGCTGGTGGCGAAATAGCGGCGCTGTTCCGTCACCAGGGGAGCGAACGGCCTTGCCGAAATGTCGGGCATAAAACCTCCGGGGACAAGCTCAACGCAACGGGAAGAGGCGGCTGACAGAGCGGGGCGTCAGGACCCCGAAGGGGGAGTGGCGGCGCAACAGAGGCATTCCGGCGAAAGCCGCAATCGCATCCCTGCGTTCCGTCATTCCAGCAAGCCCAAAAGCCGCGCCACGCGCAGCTCGTTCAGGCCGGAATGGATTTCGACGATTTCCATGCTCTGCTGGCGGGCTTCTTCTTCCATGCGGGAAAGTGTCGCCCGCACTTCTTCGCTATTCAGGTAGCGCGGAGTTGCGGAAGCCCGCTCCTCCAGAGCCGGCGCCGCGCAAGCGTCTGCGGCGCTGCGGACGTTTGCGGGGGATTCCGTGACCGGCAGCATGCCGTTGACGCGTTCCTGAAATGTGGGAAAGAAAAGCCCGATGTCGTGATTGCGGACGCGAAGTTCCATATCCATGCTATTGTCCTGCCTGCTGTTGTGTGTTTTCGAACAAAAAAATGCGACGACAAAAAATGCCGCTCGCCCTTGAAGCAAGCATAAAATATGCCAATAAGAGCCGCCCCGAGGCTCAGGCTTCAAACTTGAGACAAAATTTGCGGGCACGCGTCCTGCGCGCGGTTGCCGCCGGTCAGGGCTGCTCCCTGTGGGGGCGAAGCTCCTCCAGAAATTCCGGGACAGGCTCGAAGCCGAACTTTACGGCCTTGTCCACGGCTTCTATGGCCTCGGCGTACTCCCTCCGCTCAAAACAGGCGAGGGCAAGATTGTTCCAGGCAGGGGCAAAAGCCGGCTCGTCGCGCAACAGCTCCCGGCAGAGGGTTTCACATTCCCTGAAATTTCCTTTCATATACTGCGCCGTGGCCAGGCCGTTTCTCGCCTGGACGAACTTCGGGTCCCACTTCAGGGCTTTCTTCAGGGCGCTGATGGCCTTGTCAGGCTCCCTGCGCTGCAGGTGGACGAAGGCGATATTGCTCATGGGCACGGCAAACTGAGGCCGGCAATTAGCCGCCTCCTCGTTGTAGCGCAGGCATCCGTCCAGATCTCCGCGCTGAAAGCATATGCCGCCCAACTGCACGTATGCCTCCGCGAGATGTGGTGAATTGCGCACGGCGTTCAGCAGGGCTTCCTCCGCGGCCGCAAAGTCCCGTTTGGAGAGCAGCGCGAGGCCGAGATTGTAATAATGGCTGGCGCACTGCTTGTCGGCGGCGATTTCGCCTTTCAAATCCGCAATGTATTCGTCCACATCGTCATAACGCTCTTTCATTCGCGTTTTTCCCCATTTTGCGACAAGTTGTGATACCAGAGGCAAAAGTCGAAAATACCCTGATATTTTTCATCACCGTTTACAATGCCCAGGGCGCATTCCCAGGTGCCCCTGACGTAACCGTTTCCGCGTCCGCGCTGGTTTGCCGCATTCCGCAGAAAGGCGTCGACAAGCTGGCCGGTGGTGCGTTTCGTCGTGTCAACGCGCAGGTCAAGAGGATCATTGGGCTTTTGAAACGGATCCCAGTTTTCGTAGCCGATGCGGTCTATGAACTTGCGCCGGCGCGGATTCATTTTTTCATAAATTTCACGCTTGCACTCTT
>JAISOT010000192.1 GCA_031275465.1 Desulfovibrio sp. | reverse complement strand
ACGGCGATGCGTTGGTGGGGCAGCGGGTCAATGCGGGAGATTTCCGTGGCGAATGCCGGATTTACCGTATGGGCAAAGGCAAGGCGTTCAGCCTCAATTATGGCCTTGACGGCTTCGGGACGCGCAGTGAAATCCGTCTGAACGTTGTCAGGAACGGCATCAGGCCCGGAGGTGGATGGATCATCATTGACGCCCAAGGAGGCTTCCAGTTTATGAAGTTTTTCCAAGGCCAGAGCGGTCGGTTTGGTCTGGTCGTTTTCCCAGCGGTTGATTGATGCGAAGGAAACGCCCAGCACTTCGGCTAGGGACTCTTGGGTCAATGCGTATTTTTTTCGCAATGCCCGTATGTACTCGGAAACCTCCGAGGGAGAACGGGAAGGCGATGATTTCGGACGCGGTGCCATAAATTTTCCTTCAGCCCATAAAATTTTTCGTAATATAACACATGCTATAACGGAGGTCAATGGGGCGAGAAAAGTTTGCAAAATAGAAACGTGCCGGATGGGACGATGAATTTTTAGCCTCAGCCCTGGCCGCTGAGGTCAGCTGATTCATCCGATTGCTCCGCCATGTCAGTCTTTCGTGATTGCCTTGCGTGTTACGGTGTATTATATTACCAAGTTGCCATTAACATCGAAGCACGAGGACAGGCATGTTTTCCTTTCTTTTCAAAAAGATTTTCGGCAGCCGGAATGACCGTTTTCTGCGCCGCCTCCGTCCGGTCATCGCCCGCATCAATTCCCTGGAAACGGAGATGGGCGGCCTTGACGACGCGGATTTTCCCGTCCGGATGGGAGCTTTTCGCCGCGCGCTGGAAACCGGCGCCGCCCTTGACGATCTCCTGCCGGAAGTCTTTGCCCTGACCAGAGAGGCCGCGCGCCGCACCCTCGGCATGCGCCACTTCGACGTGCAGCTCATTGGCGGCATCGCGCTGCACAGGGGCAAAATAGCCGAAATGAAAACCGGCGAGGGCAAAACTCTCGCCGCCACCCTGCCGGTTGCGCTGAATTCCCTTGCCGGCAAGGGAGTTCATGTCATCACGGTCAACGATTATCTGGCCAAACGCGATGCGGCCTGGATGGGGAGGATATACAGCTTTCTGGGGCTTTCCACCGGCGTCATCGTGCACGGGCTGGACGATGAGGAGCGCAAAAGGGCCTATGCCTGCGACATTACTTACGGCACCAACAACGAGTTCGGCTTCGACTATCTGCGCGACAACATGAAGTTCTATGCGGAGCAGCTCGTGCAGCGCGGCCACAATTTCGCCATTGTGGACGAAGTGGACTCCATTCTCATAGACGAGGCCAGAACCCCCCTCATCATCTCCGGCGCGTCCGACGAGTCGGTGGGCATGTACCGCATGGTGGACGAACTTGTGCGCAAACTTGAACCGCAGCACTATACCCTTGATGAAAAGGCCCGCACCGCCATGCTGACGGACGCCGGCATTTTTCGCTGCGAGGAGCTTCTGAAGGTGGACAACCTTTTTGACCCGGCCAATATCACACTGCAGCACCACGTTCTGCAGTCCCTGAAAGCGCACAGGATTTTCAGGCGGGATGTGGATTATATTGTCAAAGACGGTCAGGTGGTCATTGTGGATGAATTCACCGGCCGTCTCATGGCCGGACGGCGTTATTCCGACGGTCTGCACCAGGCTCTGGAAGCCAAGGAGCGCGTGGCCGTGGCGGCGGAAAACCAGACCCTGGCCTCCATCACCTTTCAGAACTATTTTCGGCTTTACGACAAGCTTTCGGGCATGACGGGCACGGCGGATACGGAGGCTGTGGAATTCCAGCAGATATACAACCTTGAGGTGATGAGCATACCGCCCAACAAGCCCATGGTACGCAAGGACTGGCCGGACATGATCTACCGCAGCCGCCAGGAAAAATTCGACGCCATAATCGCCGCCATTGAGGAAATCCACACAAAGGGGCAGCCCGCGCTGGTGGGCACCATTTCCATTGAGACCTCGGAAATGCTCTCCCAGCGGCTGACGAAGCTCCACATCCCCCACAACGTGCTCAACGCCAAACAGCACGAAAAGGAAGCGGAAATCGTGGCCCAGGCGGGGCAGAAGGGCAAGGTGACCATTGCCACCAACATGGCCGGCCGCGGCACGGACATTGTGCTGGGCGAGGGCGTGCCGGCACTGGGCGGCCTGCACATTCTGGGCACGGAACGCCACGAAAGCCGCCGCATTGACAATCAGTTGCGCGGCCGTTCCGGCCGCCAGGGAGATCCCGGATCCTCGCGTTTCTATCTTTCTCTGGAAGACGACCTCATGCGTCTTTTCGGCTCTGACAGAATCAAGGGCATCATGGAAAAGCTCGGCCTGCGCGATGGCGAAGCCATCGAAAACGCCATGGTTTCCCGCGCTGTGGAGAGCGCGCAAAAGCGCGTGGAAGCCCATCATTTTGAAATACGCAAAACCCTGCTTGATTATGACAATGTGATGAACCAGCAGCGCGAGGTCATCTACGCGCTCAGGCGGGAGCTTATGGTGGAGGAAGACCTTGAGCCCGTGCTGGAGGAATTTTTGGGCGACGTGCTGGACAACGAATACGCTTCCATCGCCGGCGGTTCCCCGGATGACGAAGGCGGGGCGGCGGCCTTCAAGCGTCTGCGGGAGATATTCAACCTAGACCGCGTGCTGGGGCCGGAGGCCCCTCTGCCCGGACGGGAGGAGTGCGAGGCCCATATCCGGTCCATGCTTGAGGAACTCAAGTGCGAAGCCGGTGAAAGCTGGAAGGACATTCTGCGCTATTTTCTGCTGGAAGAGCTTGACCGGTGCTGGAAGGAACATCTGCGCAACATGGATGCCCTGCGAGATGGAATAGGCCTGCGCGGCTATGGGCAGAAAGATCCCAAACTGGAATACAAGCGCGAGGGCTTCGCCATGTTCCAGAGCATGCTCTTTCACATACGCGAGAGCGTGTTCAAGGTTCTTCTGCGCTTGCGCGTGCAGCGCCCCGAAGAGGAAGAAGCCGAACGTCTGGCCATGGGATACCGCCACAGGGAAAAGGCCGGGGAATCCCTGTCCTATTCCGCCGGGGGCGATTCTCAGGGGCCACGGCCGGCCAGGGCCTCGCCGCGCGTGGGTCGCAACGATCTCTGCCCCTGCGGCAGCGGGAAAAAATACAAAAAATGCTGCGGCCGGTGACCGCTTTTCCTGTCATGTTTTCCGCTGAACCGAAACACAGAAGACCGCCATATCCCGGCGGGCAGCCATGAAAGATGTGTACGCCGGGCGCAGGGATGCGTTGCGCCGCGACATGCGCCGCCGCGGACTGGACGCGCTGCTCGTAAGCCGCGACGTCAACAGGTTCTATCTCTCCGGGTTTGAACTGCACGACACGCAGCACAACGAAAGCTCCGGCCGGCTTGTGATCACGGGCGACGGGCGGGACTGGCTGGCCACGGACTCCCGCTATGCCGAGGCCGCCGCGCGCCTGTGGGAACCTGAGCGCGTTTTCATATACAAGGACGATGTCAGGGATATTGCTTCGCTGCTCAGGCGTTGCGGCTGCCTTGTCGGCATTGAGGCCCGGGGGGTCAGCCTTGCCTTTGCCCGCGCTCTCGGCGGAGAGGGCGGACTTTTTCTGCAGGCTGCCGACGGTCTTGTGGAGCGATTACGCAACGTCAAGGGGCCGGAGGAAATCGCGGCGCTTTCGGCGTCCTTTGCCCTCAACCACAAAACGCTGGCCTGGCTTGAGCGGGATCTCTCCGCAGGCCGGCTTGCGCCCGGTCTGCGCGAGGCGGATCTGGCATGGAGCATTGAGCGTTTTTTCCGGGAAAACGGCGCGAGTGAACTGGCTTTTCCCGTTATTGCCGCTGCGGGCGGAAACTCCGCCCTTCCCCATGCGACCCCCGGGGCCGGCAGGTTGGAGGCAGAGGCGTCCCTGCTCATTGACGTTGGCTGCCGCGTGGAGGATTATTGTTCTGATCAGACCCGCACTTTCTGGATGGGAGAAAAATCCGGTCCGGCCTATTCCCGTTTTGCCCGTGTTTACGAACTGGTGCGCGATGCCCGGCAGGCCGCTCTCGCCATGATGCGGCCGGGCGTCACAGGGCGGGATGCCTATGCGGCCGCCAGGGCCGTCCTTGAAAAGGCCGGGGAAGCCCAGGCTTTTACCCACGGGCTGGGGCACGGCGTCGGGCTGGAAACCCACGAGGCCCCGTCGCTGAATTTCCGCAATGAGCGCCCGCTTGAGGCCGGGATGGTCGTTACCGTGGAGCCGGGCCTGTATTATCCCGACTGGGGCGGGGTGCGCCTGGAATACACCGTGCTGGTGGAAGAGGACGGCGTCAGGGTTTTATAGCGC
>JAISOT010000107.1 GCA_031275465.1 Desulfovibrio sp. | reverse complement strand
ACCGCGTCCGCGCACGCGGCAATCCATTATTGAAGATCCGCTGTATTATGAATTGCGCAACGGTATTATCAAGTTTCTTGAAGACAATCACATCCCGGAAATGGAGACAGCTTGACCTTCGCGCGGGCCGCCTGTAGAAATGAATCAAAAAGGCGGTCATCATGCACAAACTGGCGGTAATTGTTCCCTCGTTGCGTAAAAATTCCATCAACCGGAAACTGGCTGAGGCCTTGGCGGCGCTTGGCCGGGAGCAGTTCAGCTTTGAGTTCGTCAAACTGGAAGCCCTCCCTTTTTTCAATGAAGATCTGGAAAACGATCTCCCTGCCGCGGTCGTTGAAATGAAAAAAACCGTCGCCGCCGCAGACGGCGTGCTGATTGTCACTCCCGAATATAATCGCAGTTTTCCGGCTGTGCTCAAAAATGCTCTGGACTGGGGAAGCCGTCCCTACGGCAAAGGCGTGTGGGCCGGCAAGCGCACGGCTTCTGTCGGCATGAGCCCCGGAGCGGTGGGAACGGCCGTCTGCCAGTCGCAACTGCGTTCGGTGCTGGGTTTTCTGGGCGCCGCGCAGATGACCAGCCCGGAAATATGCCTGCTGTATACGCCGGATTTTTTCGCGGCGGACGGAAGCATCGCCACGGAAAGAACGCGGGCCTTTCTCGCGTCTTTCCTGGCCGCCTTTGCCGCCTGGATAGCCGGGAAGGCCCCATCGGGGAGGTAGCGGCCCGCCGGAAAACGGCTCTATGCAGCCCGCCTCTGCTGAAGATACGGCACATATCCGGGGTCCGTGCCGGCGATATGATTGATGAGCCAATCCTTGAGAAAAGTCAGCAGTTCCATGCTGACCGTGGCTGTGCCGCTTTTGAGCTGCTTTTCAAAATCGTCAAGCTGGGCGACAAATTTTTTATGTATTTCCTTGTGATCCTTGATGCCCGGATATTGTGAAGCACCGAACAGTTTTTCCTCGTCGCTGAAATGCGAGGCCGTGTAGTCCCGCAGTTTTTTTACGACGTTTCGCAATTCGCTGCTGGTGCGATTGTCCTTCATAGCGGCGTAAAGATCGTTGATATACCCGCAGAGTTTCTGGTGCTGGCTGTCGATGGCAGGCACATGCAGCTCCAGTTTGGGCGTCCACTGCACAAATTTGTCCGTGGCGGAAGCCAGAGCGTAATCGCCCGTAGCCAGCGCGTTGACGGTAATGTACATTTGTTCCATGCCTGTCTTGCAGGACAGGAGCGCCGCCGTGAACGTGTCCATGCTGCCTGCCGTTTCGTCGGCGATATGGCGGACTTCCTCAAGCGCCACGTTGGTCTGCTCGCTCACTTCGGCCTGCTCGGCCGCGTTGCGGGCAATATTCTGCAGCCGCTCGGCGATGTTGTCCATGTCAAGCACGATGTCGCGCATAAAACTGCCGGCGCGGGAAGCGCGTTCAGCGCCGCCCACGGTAATTTCCGCGGCGTCCTCAACCGACCGCACCGTACGCCGGGTTTCATCCTGAATGGCGTGAACGGCTGTTTCCACTTCCTTGGTGGCGCCCATGGTTTTTTCCGCGAGTTTGCGCACCTCGTCGGCCACCACCGCGAACCCGCGTCCGGCTTCGCCGGCGCGGGCCGCCTCAATGGCCGCATTCAGGGCAAGCAGATTTGTCTGGTCGGCGACCTCGTTGATCATGACCATGATCTGGCTGATGCTGCCCGCCGTCGCCCCCAGCTCGTCCATGGCCGCTTTCAGATTGGTAATGACGCTTTTTACGGTTTCCATCAGGGAAACAATTTCCTGCACCTCTTTCTCGCCGCTGGCCGCCTTGACGCGCGAAGTCTGGGCCTTGTCGGAAAGCTCCCGCACGCTTTCGGAAGACTCCTCCGCTGACCTGGCGTTGTGCTCCATGGCCTGGCTGGTTTCCCCCAGACGGACATGTTGCGTCTTCACGCCATTTTCCACATTGACGACAAGCTTTGAGAGATCGTTCACGTCCGTCGAAAGTTGGCCGCAGACGGCGCGCGCCTTGACCAGCACGGGCTCGGCCTGCGAAAATTTGTCCGCCAGTTCCCGCGCCCTCGTTTCCGCGGCCTCAAGCCGCGTCTCAAGATTTTCCGCCCCGGCGCGCATCTCCGCTATTTTTGCCGTGGCCTCTTCGTCCGCCTGCCGGCGCAAGGCCAGCACACGTTCAAAATGCCCGTGCAACCGTTCCACAATGCTGGCGTTCGGCTGGATTTTTTCCGTCCTGTCCAGCGTATTAAGAAAATCGGCCAAGGCCGTCCGGCTTTTTTTGTCCGTCAGCCGCAGGCACAACCCCACCGCGGCGCACAAGGCAAGAACCGCGAGGCAGCCCGTCAGCGCAAGCCCTTCCGGGCGAACAAAAGCCAACACGACAACTCCGCAAAGCAGCACCACATCCAGAACAATACCCATGACAGCCTCCGCAGACCTGCTTCAAACCCCAATATCAGGGAAAACGCTGACTGTAAATCCGTTTCGCTCAGTGAAAGATCGGCGGAATCGCAAAATCCTTAACCCGCGAAAACACAGAGCAGCCAAATGCCTCGCTGCCGGGACAGAAAAGGCGATTGACTTCCGCGGGAAATGGGAGCAATTTTTGCTGAATGTTTTGAGTTGCCGGGCGTCGGCCCATACGGCGCCTCTTTCCTTAATATTACCGTAACGACAACAGGAGGCAGTCATGCGTATCCGTTTTGCCGCGCTCATACTCGCGACGGTATTCTTTTCAGGGCTTGCCTGCGACGCCGCCGCAGAGCAGTCGCTCATCGTCTACACTTCCATGAAGGAATCCCTCATCGGCAGGCTCAGGGACGGCTTTGCCAAAAAGCATTCCGACATCAAGATGGATTACCAGTCCGCCGGCGCGGGCAAACTTATGGCCAAAATCGCCGCCGAAGGCGAGAGCGGCAAAATCCTGGCCGATGTGCTCTGGACGAGCGAGGTGCCGGATTTTTACGACATGAAACAAAAGGGCAAGCTGGAAAAATATGTCTCCCCGGTGACCGGGGATTCAGCCTTCCTCAACCCCTTCGCCGACTACGACGGCCATTTTGCCGCCGCGCGCCTGGGCACGCTTGGCATAGCCTACAACACGCGCTTTATCAAGACGGCCCCCAAAGCCTGGCAGGATCTGTTCGGAGCGGCCTACAAGAACGCTTTCGGCATCGCCAACCCGGCGCTTTCCGGGACGGCCTACATGAGCGTGGCCCTGCTCGGCAAGCAGTTCGGCTGGGAATTTTTTGAAAAGCTGGCCGCCAACAAAGCCAGAATAGGCAAAGGCTCCGGACAGGTGATAGACGATACGGCGGCGGGCGAGCTTGTAGCCTCGCTCGCGGTGGACTACATCGCCAACGACAAAATTTCCAAAGGGGCCACGATGGCCCTTGCCTATCCGCCGGAAATGCTCATAGCGCCAAGTCCTGTGGCCATCATCAAGGGTACGCCGAACCTGGACGCCGCCCAGAAGTTTGTTGACTACCTGCTCTCCCGGGAAGCGCAGACGATTATCGCCGAGGAGGGCACCTTGCCGGTCCGCAATGACGTCGCCATTCCGCAAAAATTCGGGCTGCCGAAACCGGACGAAGCCCTGAAACGCTCCATCAAGATAAACTATCTTGAAATGATGGCCCAGAAAGAGGCGACCGTGAAAAAATTTGTGGACATACTGCAGAAAAAGTAATCTGCGGCAACGGTTCTGAATCCACAGAAGCCTGGACTGGCTGTATTTTTGCGCCGCGGCTGCGCGTTGCAGAAATACAGCCGGGCGGGTTCTGAAGAACGGGCCGGAGGCCGGGTGAGCGATGGCGACAATTCTTGTGGAAAGCGTGTCAAAACGCTATGGAACGCATCTGGTTCTCGACAATTTTTCGCTGAGGATTGAGCACGGGGAATGCTTTACCCTGCTCGGCCCCTCCGGTTGCGGCAAGACGGTGCTGCTGCGCCTTATAGCCGGGTTTGAAACGCCGGATTCCGGCTCAATCCGCATCGGCGAGACAGTAGTGGCCAAAGCGGACAACGGCGTACACCTGCCCCCGGAAAGACGCGGCCTCGGCGTTGTGTTTCAGGATTACGCAGTGTGGCCGCACCTGAGCGTTTTTGACAATGTGGCCTACCCACTCAAACTTGCCGGCCTGCCGAAGCAGGCCGTGCGCGACAGGGTGCTGGAAAGCGTGGCTCTGGTGAACATGACCGGCCTGGAAAACCGTCTGCCGTCAGAGCTTTCCGGCGGCCAACAGCAGCGTGTGGCGCTCGCCCGGGCGCTTGTGGCGCGGCCGGCGCTCTTGCTGCTGGACGAACCTCTCTCCAATCTGGATGCCAACCTGCGTGAAGAAATGCGTTTTGAAATCAAAGAATTACAGCGCAAGCTCGACATTACCGTCCTCTACGTCACGCATGATCAGGAAATCGCCCTGGCCCTTTCCGACAGACTTGCCATTCTGGACGAGAACGGAACCCTGCGCCAGACAGGAACGCCGCTGGAAATTTTTGAGCGCCCCGCCGATCTTTTTGTCTTCAGTTTCATGGGAGTGGCGAACCTTTTGCCGGCGCGGGGCGAGGGCGACGCGTGCCTTGTCGGCCGTCAGTCTCTTCCCGTTCAACCGGGAGCCTGCCCTGACGGCGCGCGCAGGCTGGCCGGCTTCCGTCCTTCCGACGTGCGCATTGACCGCGAAAACAGGGATGATACGCCCTGCCTGCGCGGCACGGTGCGCCGGGCGAGCTTTCTCGGGCCGGTGATGGACTATCTGGTCGAGGTGGACGGCAGCACCCTGCGCGTCAGCGTGGACACGCATGAGGCTTTGGACAGGGGGCGCGTGTTTCGGGATGGGGAACCCTGCGTGCTCCGTTTTCACAACCTGCACTGGTTTGACGCGCCCGACGCGGCCAAGGCGCCGCCGGCGGGGAAATCTCCGTTGGCTGACGTCGCGGCCGCAAAGGGAGCCGGGGCATGAGCGCGCTTGTGAAAAAAAACAGCCTGGGCATGGCCCATGTTATTCTCGGCCTGTCCATAGCCGTACTTGTCATTGTTGTCGCGGTGCCTGTGCTGCTTATCTTTTTGAACGCCTTCTGGGCCGAAGGCAAATTCAACATCACCGACGTCATTGCCGTGCTGCGCGAACCGGAAACCTACCAGGCCCTGCTCAACTCCCTCATCATTGCCTCAGGCACGACGCTCGGCAGCACCGCCGTGGGAACATTCTTCGCCTGGCTTGTGACGCGCACGGATCTGCCCTTTAAAAAATTCATGCGCGGCATGTTTCTTGTTCCCTTCATGCTGCCCTCGTTTATCGGCGCGCTCGCCTGGAAGATGCTTCTCTCTCCGAGGGCCGGCTACATAAACCGTTTTTTTATGGACGCCTTCGGACTTGACGGCCCCATATTCAACATTTACAGCTATCTCGGCATTGTGGCCGTGGAGGTGATGTATCTCTTCCCCTTTGTTTTCATTCAGGTATGCGGCGCGCTGGAGCGCATGGACCCCACGCTGGAGGAATCCGCGCGCATCTCCGGGGCCGGACTGTTCACCATCACCCGCAAAATCACTATTCCGCTGGTCTTGCCGAGCATCCTTTCCGGCGCGCTGCTCATCATGCTCTATTCCATGGCCCATTTCGGCACGGTGGCGGTGCTCGGCATAGAAAACGGCATCTACAACATCCCCACGCTCATTTACGAGCGCATCCACCAGAGCGCCGGCAGTTTCGCCTCCATACGCACCGGCACTGTGCTGGCCTCGGTTCTGGTCGTCTCCGCCGCCTTCATCATCTGGCTTCAGGGCAAGGTGCTCGGACGCGGCCGCTACCAGATCATTGCCGGAAAGAGCTTCAGACCGGTGGAACTCAAATTGCGCGCCCTGCGCTGGCCCCTGCTCGGCTTTTGCCTGCTGTACATCGGTTTTACCATAGTGCTGCCAACGGCGGTGATCTTTCTTGTGGGCGGCCTGAAAACCTACGGCCTGCCCTTTGCGCCGGAAAATCTCTCGCTGGTCAACTACAGATTTATTCTCTTCGAATACCAGGTAACCAAGGACGCCATCCTGAACAGCGTTACCCTGGGTCTGGCCGCCGCGTTCATCACCATGTTCGCCGGCGTGATGATTTCCTACGTCATTGTCAAGATGAGGGTGCGGGGTAAGGGCATTTTGGAATTTCTCGGCATGCTGCCGTTTTCCGTGCCCGGTTCCGTCATCGCCCTTGGCGTCATTCTCGCCTGGAGCGGCAAATACGGCGTAAATCTGTACAATACCGTGTGGATTATTCTGGTGGCCTACATAGCCCGCTATATGGCCTTCTCGCTCAAAGCCAATTCCGCCGCCTTGGAACAGGTGCACGATTCGCTCATGGAAGCGGCCCGCGCCTGCGGGGCCAGCATGTGGCAGACATTGAGGGATATCGTGCTGCCGCTGGTGCGGCCGGGAATGCTGGCGGCCTTTTTCCTCATCTTTCTGCCCTCGCTCCGGGAGCTGACGGTTTCCATCATGCTCTATGCGCCGACAACGCGCACCATCGGCGTTGCCATCTATACCCTGAACGAGGACGGCGAAACAGTTGTCTCGGCGGCGCTGGCAGGAATCGCCCTGCTGCTCATCATTACCGGACAGACCATCATCAACCGCGTGAGCGCAAAATACCAGGGCTGATATGTCATACGTGCGCCTGACAGATGTCACCAAGCGTTTCGGCCAGGTGACGGCTGTAAACAGCCTCAACCTCGCCATAGAAAAAGGGGAATGCTTTTCCATGCTCGGCCCTTCCGGCTGCGGCAAAACCACTACCCTGCGCATGGTGGCCGGTTTTGAGGATCTGGACGAGGGAGAAATCAGCGTCGGCGAGCGGCTGCTCTCCTCACGGGCCCGCAATTTCTATCTTCCGCCGGAAAAACGCGACTTCGGCATGGTTTTCCAGGCGTTTGCCGTTTGGCCCCACCTTTCCGTCTATGAAAATGTGGCCTTTCCCCTGCGCATACGCAAGCTGCCGGCCGCGGAAATCGCCGCACGCACGCGTGACGCGCTCACGTCAACAAATCTTCTGGAAGCCGCCCAGGACCGCCCGGAAAACCTCTCCGGCGGGGGCAAGCAACGGGTCGCGCTGGCGCGCGCGCTGGCCGTCAACCCCGACGTCATGCTGCTGGACGAGCCGCTCTCCAGCCTGGACCCGCATCTGCGCGAGGAAATGCGCTTTGAGATTAAGGATCTGCAGCGGAAATACGGCTTTTCCATCATCTACGTCACGCACGATCAGTCCGAAGCCATGGCGCTCTCCGACCGTATTCTCGTAATGAAGCAGGGCGTCGCGCAGCAGGTTGACAGCCCTCTCAACATCTACAACGAGCCGGCCAACAAATTTGTCTTCAGCTTTATCGGCCTGCACAATTTTCTCTCCGTGAGCCTGCTGCCCGACGGTGCGGCCAGCCTTGACGGGCAGCATCCCCTGCCGGAGACGCTCGCGCCGCCGCGTGAATTGCGGGGCGCGGCGCCGTTGTCGCTGGCAAGCCGCCCGTCGGAAATCAATTTCAGCACGGAAGGGCATTTTACGGCCACGGTCACGCGCAAGTCCTTTCTGGGAGAGATTATTGATTACCAGCTCACCTCGGGCGGTCAGGATCTGCGCATACAGAAAAGCCGCCGCGCACCGGGTCCCGAAGTCGGAGAAACGTGTGGCGTGCTGTTGCTCAGGCCTTACTGGTTCGGCGATGACGCCTGACCCGGTTCTTCAGCCGATTCGAAAGCCATGTCAAAACCGCGCACACGACAAAGCTCTGCCGCGCCAAAAGCGCTGATTCTGGGCGGAGTGACGGGCCTTCTGGGTCAGTCCCTCACGAATGCGCTTGCCGGGCGGGGCTGGCAGGTGGAAACTCTGAGCCGGACGGACGGCTGCCTGACGGATATCGCCTTTCTTACACAACGCCTAGCCAGAAGCGCGGCGGATGTGGTGTTCAACGCCGTGGCCTGGACACGGGTGGATGACGCCGAAGACCATCCCGAGCAAGCCCGGCTCTTGAACTGCACTCTGCCGGATGCGCTTGCCCGCATACTCAAATCAATCGGACAGGGTCATCTTGTGCATTTCAGCACGGATTTCGTTTTTTCCGGGCAGGGACGCACTCCCTGGCGGGAGGAGGACACCCCCAAACCCGCCTCGGTTTACGGCAGAACAAAACTCGCCGGGGAGCGGGCGGTACTTCAGATTTTACCGGACAGATCCTGCGTGTTGCGTACTGCCTGGCTTTTTGGGCCGGGGCGCAAAAACTTTGTGGAAACCATTCTCAACAAAAGCCGCATCATGGATGCGGTGCAGGTTGTTTTTGACCAGACCGGCTCGCCCACCTACACTCTGGATCTTGCCCGGTGGAGCGCCGCTCTGGCGGAAAAACGGGCCGTCGGGATCTGGCACGCCGTCAACAGCGGGCGCGCCAACTGGGCCGAGCTTGCCGCTGAGGTCGTTGCCCTCGCCGGCAGCAGATGCCAGGTCATACCCATCCCCTCCGGGCAGTGGCCGCAAAAAGCCACGCGTCCCGCCTGGTCCGTGCTGGACGTGACAAAATTGAGCAACGCCCTGGGACAACCCCCCCGTCCGTGGCCTCAAGCCCTGCGGGAGTATGTTTACAGCAATTTCTGACATCCGATGACAACATCTCCCCGGAACTCATGCCAGTTATTCACTATCTGCGCTATCCTGGCGCTGTTTTTCGTCCTTCCGGCGCCGGAACCGGCCCACGCCAGGCCGAAAAATCTGGAACAGCTTGCCGCCGTCACGAAAGGGCTGATACAGACCAGCGTCGGCTACGGGGCCATACCCGCGCTCTACCGCCCCCGCTATGACCGCGTGCAGGACGCGGATTTGAACATGGGCCGTGACGAGCCGGTATTTGTCGTCATGCTGCCGAACGGGCCGCACATCTATCCCCAATACATCATGGCGTGGCATCAGGTTGTCAATGAGGTCATCGACGATGTCGCCTACGCGATCACCTATTGTCCCGTGACCGGAACCCTCATGGCCTACAACGCCTCCATGCAGGGAATCAATCTTATTTTCGATCTGGAAGGACGTCTTTATGACGGCAACAGCGTATTGATCGACCGCAACTCCGGCAGCCTCTGGCTTCAGGAAACAGGCATGGCCTTCGACGGCCCCCTGCTTGGCCGCGGCATGCCCATGCTGCCTGTCTTCTGGACAAAGTGGGGCCATGCGAGCAGGGTTTTTCCCGGCGCGCGGGTGCTTGCCCTGCCGCCCGGCAACAGGCCGTACGGGCGTGACCCGTACGGCAGTTATATGAAAAATGGCACCTATTACGACAATGATATTCTGGTTTACCCCATTCAGCGCCTCGACAAACGTTTCCCGAAAAAAACGCCGATGCTCTGCCTGGAACGCGACAATTTTTTACTGGCTGTCGATATCGCCTATGTCAAGAAACGCGGAGCGGTCAATTTTTTTCTCGGCCCTTCGGCCCTGCTGGCCGCCTATGACCAAAAGCTGGACGTCGTGCGCATTTTTGAGCGCAACATATGGGCGGAACCCTTTTTGTTCGTCAGCCAGTACGGCAGGCTTGTCGATCTCGCCACACGCAGCATCTGGGATCCGGCAACCGGCAAAGCCCTTGAAGGCAACATGCAAGGAGCTTCCATGAAGCAGCTTTACGGCTGCTATTCAATGTGGTTTGCCTGGGCCAGCATGAATCCGGAAACCTTCGTCATACCCGGTCCCGGTGAAGTTCCGGCCGACCTGCTCCGGCTCACTCCCCCCGGCGTCGGGAATTCCGCGGTCCAACAGCAGTAACCTATGCAAGATCATTGCATAAAAATCAATATAATATATTGATATAATATGATAAATATGGAATTTCCGCCTCCCCCGCGCATTCGCAGGCTTGGTCCCGGCACTGTTCGGCGGCGGCGACAATCTGGGTGCGCGGAGTTCCGCGATAGACGGTCAATTTCATGCCCGGCGCAAGGGGGCTGCCCGCCAAGGGGTACACAATGCCGGTGTCCCCGGCCTGGGTGACGCTGACCTGATAATTGTCCGTCACCGGCGTTTCGTTCCCGGCCGCGTCGGTCAGGACAAGATGCAGGTCGTCAGCCCGGCTGTAGGCGAACGGCACGGGCAT
>JAISOT010000058.1 GCA_031275465.1 Desulfovibrio sp. | reverse complement strand
GTTTTCCGCTTCGGGCGGGGCGTTGATGCCCCCCCACAGGATGAGGCGGTTAAGCCGCCACAGGTTGGCGTCCGTCGGTCCGGCGCGCCTGGCGACAGCCAGATAGCTCTGCGCCGCTGCCGTAAATCGCCGGCGCAGGACGGAGGGGTCATCGGAGGCCGCCTTGTCCGGCGTTGGGGAATGGGGAGGCGCTGGCCGCGCGGCGGAAATCCGGTTTTGTCCGGAAGGCGGCGCGGCCTCCGGCGAGTGCTGCTCTTGCGGAGACTGCGCGGACAGACGCCGGACGCCGACTATCAGATCCTGCATCGGCGCGGCGTCCGGCAAGAGGGAGCTTACGCGCGCATTCAGCGCGGCAAGGGCATCCAGCAGGTCTTGTTGCATCTCGGCGGCAATGATCACGTTTTCCGCGGCCTGTTCCTGAATAAAGGCATGGGTGCGTTCGTGCCACCAGTCAAAAGCGTTCACGCGGGCGCGCATGCGCTTGAGCGAGGGCCAGGCCGTCTCCCAGAAAGCGTCGAGCAGCCCTGAAAGCAGGCGTATCCCCGCCAGCATGCCTTCCAGCCCTTTGTTGTGCCACAGGGCCACGGCCAGATAGGAGGCAATCAGTATATCTTTGGATTTGGCGGTGAGAATGGAGATGCCCAGTTTCTCGACAACGGGCCAGGACGGGGTGTCCCCCTGGCCGGAAAAGCTGAGTTTTTCTATCTCGGCAAGGACGCCGGCGTATTCGGGAGCATAGCGCGCGTCTTCGCCGGCCGGTTTTTCGCCGGTTATGGGATGCATGCACAGGTCAACAAATGTCGCGTCCACAGACATACCCCGCAAATATACCCTGTTGATAAGCCCTACGAACTGTCTTACCAGTGTGATTTTAATGGAATTGAATGTCAAGTCAATCGCCTGGAATCCTCAAGGCATCAGACACGTTCCCGGCATCGCGCCCAAGCTGCGGGATGCGTATGCCCGACTCGGCAAATCGCCGTGAAGAAGTGGCGCGGGCCGCGCGGGCAGACCAGACCGTCCTGCAGGATATTCAGATGCTCCAGGCATGCCGTATGAAGGTTGCCGCGTTCACAGCGAATCGACCTGGCCCGCAAGCGTTCCTGGCGCGACTGTCGCTCCCGGCGAAGAACGCGCGGCGCGGAATGCGCGCCGCTTGAAATGACTTGAATTGTTTTTTTTATTGGTATAACAGTATAACTGAGAGCCGCGTCATTGCGGCAACGCCCGGAGCTGTCCGGCATACCGGCAACCCCGTGCCTTGCGAAAGGTTTATATACTTATTTGCTGGAAATTACATGGAAAAGATCAGCCCGATATCTCCCGATGGTGCTTTTCCCGACGCGAGTCAGGCGTCATCCGCCCGGGAAACAACGGCAGAGGGAAATGAGAAGGTTCCCGCCCTCAGCGGCGCTGCCGCGGGGCCTGTCGCGCCGTCGTCTTCTTCTCCTCCGGCTGGAGCGGGCAAATCCACAGGGCCGTTGCGACCTTCAGACGTGGATTTCATGCCCGGCCTGTTGCGAAGTCTGGCTGTCCTGCTGCGCTTGCGCGGCAAGATCGTTTCGCCGCAGTACCTTATGGCGGGCCTTACCGGCAGCAATGTCACGCCCCAGGCATGCCTGCGCGCGGCGCGAAAAGCGGGTCTGTCCGGCCGGATTGTTTACAAGCCCGCTCTGGAGGACATACCTGAGCCGGTTCTGCCCTGCATTTTGTTGCTCACCAGGGACCGCTGCTGCGTGCTTACCTCCATAAGGGGGGATTCGGCGGAAGTCATTTTCCCGGAAACGAACGAGACGGCGCAGGTTGTGCCGCTTGAAACCATCAGGGCCGATTATTCCGGCTATGCGCTCTTTGCCGCCGTACAGGCCGCTCCTGACGATCGCGCGGAAAAACTTGTGCTTTCCAGGGGAAAGCGCTGGTTCTGGGATGTGTTGCGTTATTACGCCCCCATTTACCGGCACGTGGCTCTGGCCAGCGTGGTGATCAACCTGATTGCCGTGGCCAGCCCGCTTTTTACCATGAACGTGTATGACCGCGTCGTGCCCAACGGACCTGCCGCGCTTGATTCATTGTGGGTGCTGGCCACGGGCATAGCCATTATCTACCTGTTCAATTTTTTGCTCTCGTCGCTACGTACCCATTTTGTCGATCTTGCGGGACGCAACGCGGATATTGTGCTTTCCAGCACCCTGGTCGAAAAAGTTCTTTCCATGCGTCTTGACGCCAAGCCTGAATCTACCGGAGCGCTTGTCAACAACCTTCGCGAGTTTGAGCAACTGCGTGAATTTTTCAGCTCATCCAGCCTGCTCGCGTGTATCGACCTGCCTTTCCTGGTTATCTTTCTTCTGCTTATCGTCTTCATCGGCGGCCCGCTGGTATTTCTGCCGCTCGGCGCCATTCCCCTGCTTGTGGGGGTGGGGGTCTTTTTGCAGTATCGGTCCAAACAGTGCGCCGAGACAAGTTACAAGCAGAATATGCAAAAAAACGCTCTGCTTGTCGAAATCGTCGCCGGCCTGGAGACGCTGAAATCCTGCATGGCCGAAAGCCGTATGCAGCGCCTCTGGGAATCGGTGGTGGGTCTTTCGGCAAAGTCAAACAGCGAGGCGCGCAAATACAACAACATGGCCATCACGGCATCCATGCTTATAACGCAAATCGTAACCGTGGCCATGATCGTGTGGGGCGTATACCGCATCAATGACGGCGAGATGACGATGGGCGCCCTTATCGGCGCCAACATTCTTGTCGGCCGGACCATGGCCCCGCTCCTGCAGATGGCTTCCCTTCTCACGCGCATACAGAATTCCCGGGTGACGCTGCAAGCGCTCGACATGCTTATGGAACTGCCTTCGGAAAACCAGGTGGAACGGAGCTGCATGGATTTTGGAATGCTGCGTCCGTCGTTTACCCTGGAAGAAGTTTCCTTTGCCTATCCGGGTTCCGAGAGGCTGGCGCTTGACCGCGTTTCACTGCACATTGAGCAGGGTGAGCGCGTCGGCGTGATCGGCCCCATGGGTTCCGGAAAAAGCACTCTCTCCAGGCTGCTGATAGGTCTTTATCAACCCAAGGAAGGGGCCGTCAAATTCGGCGATGTGGACATTCGCCAGATTCCCAGCTCTGATTTGCGCGGGCGCGTTGGCGTTCTGCCGCAGGATATCACCCTGTTTTACGGCAGTATCCGGGACAACATCGCTCTTGGGGATCCCACCATCAACGATCATCTGGTTCTGCGCGCCGCGGCGCTGGCCGGGGTTACCGATTTTTTGCGCAACAACCCGGCCGGTTTTGCCGCGCAGGTCGGCGAGCAGGGCAAAGCGCTTTCCGGAGGGCAGCGGCAATCGGTGGCTCTGGCCCGCGCGCTGGTGCGTGACCCTGAGGTATTGATTCTGGACGAGCCCACCAGCAATATGGATACCGATTCGGAACTCATGCTGCAAAAGCGCCTGCAGACCATTATGGAAGGCAGAACCGTCGTGCTTGTCACCCACCGGCTTTCCATGCTGCGCATCGTGGAACGCCTGATCGTTATGGAGAACGGACAGATCAAAATGGACGGGCCGCGCGACAAGGTTTTGCAACGCCTTCGCGAGCGCTCCAGGCAAAGCATGGCCGCTGTAGGCGCAGCGCCCGCGGCCCCGAAACCCTCGGGGAAGTGATATATGGATCTGACTTCCAGAAAAAGCGCATCCCGGTCTTCCGCCGTGTCCGTGCCGGGCCAGGGGGCAGCGCCGCCTTCCGACCCGCAATCGGCCTTGACTGGCGCAAAGCGCTCCGATTCCGCCAAGAATGACAATGAATTGCCCAATATGCCGGGCATGCCGGGGGATGGCGTAAACCAGTTTTTTGCGGCCATGCTGGACAAAAAGCGCTATGCCGATGACGGGGACGCGTCTGCTTCTTCAGGCCAGACGCTCGGCCCGGCCGCTATGCGCCCTCTCGGCGAGGCATCTGTCAAGGAAAAAAAAGAGGGCAGCGGGCCCTGGCGTTTTCTGCGGGATCTGTTTTTGGGCGGCGAGCTTGAGCAAAAACCGGACAGAAATTTCCTGCAGTCTGTGGAAAACTCCCTCGGCCAGCGCGGGCAGGCGCCAGCCGCCCCCGGCGGCGGGCCGCCCCAGGGCAACGCGGGCTTGTTCGCGGCCATGGACGCGCCGCTGCGCGGTCTTACGCCTGACGACATTCAGTTCGCCAACGAGGTGGACGCGGCCCTTGCGCGCCGCCCGCGTTTCGGGGTGCGCGCCCTTTCCGTGACAGTGGCAGCCATGTTGTTGCTGTTGATCATCTGGGCGGCGCTGGCAGACATAGATGAAGTTACCCATGCGGAAGGACAGGTGGTGGGTTCGCAACGCACGCAGACCATACAGAATCTGGAAGGCGGCATTCTGCGCGCGGTGCTTGTGCGTGAAGGGCAGATTGTGGAGAAGGGCGATATCCTGGCCCAGCTTGACAACGAAATGGCGGAAAGCTCCTACCGTGACGCCATGAGCAAGGCCATGGAAAACAGCCTTGCCATCATGCGCCTCGAAAGCGAACTCAAAAATCAGCAACCGCTTTTTCCCGCGGATCTGGGGGCATGGGTCGGCCAGCTTATCGGACAACCCGTGGACGCAAATACCGTAGAGCGGGCGCGCCAGATTGTGGGCGACCAGGAAAACGCCTGGCGCTCGCGTCAGGAAAAGCTCAATGCGGAACTTGACGTGCTGAAGGCGCAGTATGAGCAGCGGCAACATGACCTGGGAGAGCAGATCGCAAGGAAGAACCAGCTTGACCGCAGCCTTGCCATTTCCATTGAGCAGCGCGACACGGCCTATTCGCTTCTTTTGCGCAACAATTTCTCCCGCATGGAATATCTGGGGTTGCAGCAAAAGGTTGTGGAGTTGCAGGGGCAGATAGACATGCTTGCGGCAAGCATCCCCAAAGCCCAGGCGGCCGCGGACGAGTTTGTGCAGCGCATCGCTTCCCGCAGGGCGGAGCAGAATACAGCCATTACCGATGAAATAAACAAGCGCCGCCAGGAACTGAACTCCCTGCGCGAAACGCTTTCAGCGGGCAGCGATCGCGTTACGCGAACCGAACTGCGCACTCCCGTGCGCGGCACGGTAAAGCAGATATACATCAATACGGTTGGCGGCGTTGTGAAACCCGGCGAACCCATTATGGATATTGTGCCTCTTGACGACACACTGCTCGTGGAAGCCAGGGTGATTCCCAAGGATGTGGCCTTCTTGCGTCCAGGGCAGGATGTGATGGTTAAAATTTCCGCCTATGATTTTTCCATCTACGGCGGCCTTGAAGGAAAACTTGAATCCATCAGCGCGGACACCATTGAAGACAAGAGAGGCAACTATCATTATCTGGTAAAAGTGCGCACGCAAAAAACATCCATCGTTTACCACAACGAAGTGCTGCCCATCATTCCCGGCATGATGGTGACTACGGATATTATGATCGGCAAGAAGACAGTGCTTGACTATTTGCTCAAGCCCATCCTTAAAGCCAAGCAAAATGCCCTCAGGGAACGTTGAACAGACCGCAAGGAAATTGTATGGCACAGGATTCCACATATAAAAAACATTCCAGGCGCAGCCGCGCCGCCTATGCGCTTCTCGCGCTGCTGGCCCTGATTGTGGCGGGCGTGGTCACAGGAGCGAATTTTTTTCTGGACGCGCGCAGGGAAGGCATTTACAGAGAAACCGAACAAGGTCTGAGTTCTCGCGCCGCGAGCGCTGTGGCGAATCTCACCGTATGGTCCGGGCGGTTGAAAGGTCAGGTGGAAATATTCACTTCCCTCGACATGTTGCGCCTTTTTGCCGCCGAGGCCGACAATGCGAATATCCCCGCCGAGGAATTGCGCCGTTTGGCCGCGGAGCAGAAGGCAGATTCCCCATCACCTTCTGAAGAGAATTCCTCTGACGGAGTTTCCGCCGGGCACGGACCGGGCGCGACGGAGCGCATTCTGCCGCGTTTGCCCGTAATGCTCAGCCAGTTGAAGGACTTTGCGGCCAAAAACGCCTATCTGAATGTCGGCTTGCTGAACAGGAAGATGGAAGCGTACATCTCTGTTTCCGGCGCGACAAATTTGTCAAAGGAACAGAAAGGGCTGTTGTCGCCTGTAGTTGACAACAAAACGCCCGTGTTTTTGCCCGCGCGCCTGCAGGACGGCGTCTTGCTGATGGATATGGTTTTTCCTGTGCGGGCGCCGTTGTACCTTGCCTCCGACGAGCGCGTCGTTGCCGCCTTGCTTGTCACCTGCGATGTCACGGAGATAGTCAGAAGCGTCACCCGGCCTGGAGGGGAGAAAGGGCGTTTCAATTCGTGCGTCATGCAGATGCATGACAAAAATCTGCAGATAGTCGCCGAAACGGCCGGCGAATCGCAACTGATAACCCTGCCGCCCGATTGGCGCCTTGACGCCGACCGCGGTTTGCCTCTCGGCTTGCGTAACATGCCGGACGCGTCAGGCAAGGAGTTCCAGACGTATTCCATTGCCCTGCCTGTTCCGGGCTTGACCTGGTATGCGGCGGAAATGATTGACGCCGGCAGAATTGAGAAGGACTATGCCGATTTTCGCCGCAATGTGATTATTATCGGCGTTCTTTTGGTAGCCCTTGCCGCCATTATTCTTGTGGCCTTCTGGTGGTGGGCTTTGGGCCGCCGCGAGCGCGCCATTGCCGATGAAATGCGCCACCTCTACCAGTTGGTCAACCAGCAAAAACAGATCATGGACGGCGTAAATTCCGCCCTTTCCGCCGGCATTATTCTCAATGACCTGAATGGCGTCATCTATTACGCAAACCAGAGCTATGTGCAAATGACGGGATTGAACCAGCCGGATTTGACCGGCCTTTCTTACAGAAATCTGACTCCGGACATGGCCAGAAGTCTTGTTACGCATACCCAGGCCGTATATCAGTCGAAAAAAATGGCGAGTTTTACGGAAGTGCTGCCCATTAAAGGAGTGCAACGGCATTTTCTTACTTCCTGCTCGCCTTTCTGCAGTGAAAGCGGCGTAATTCTGGGCGTTGTGTCCGTCTATAACGACATCATGGACCTGGTTATGGCGCAACGGCGCGCGCAGCACATGATTACCCAGACTGTGGCCGTTTTTGTGCGCGCCATTGAGGCGGTAGATCCCTATCTGTGCGGACAGTCCTCGTTCACCGCCAGACTGGCCGTGGCCCTGGCGCATCATTTGGACAAAAACGACGATGTAACGCTGGTGACATTGCGCACAGCGGCGAGTCTTTCACAGATTGGCATGATTCAGTTGCCGAGGGAGCTGCTGACCAAATCCGACAAACTGAATGACGAAGAACGCGCCCTGTTGAAAAAGCATGTGGAATATGCCCGCAATGCTCTTGAAGGAATAGAGTTTGGCATTCCCGTGCTGGAAGCCATCGTCCAGATGTATGAGCGCATAGACGGTTCAGGCTATCCCGCCGGCTTGAAGGATGAGCAAATATCCCTGAACGCGAAAATTCTCGCGGTGGCGAACACGTTTTGCGCCCTGATGCGGCCTCGTTCCTACCGTTCGGCCCTGGACACGCAACAGGCAATAAACATATTTACCGCAAAGCCGTATAAATATGATCTCAAGGTGGTGCAGGCGCTTGTTGATTTTCTCAAGTCAGAACAGGGAGGCGTTTTCCTGAAGAGGCTTCTTTCCGGCGAATTGACGGACTCGACATCATAGCCTGTTGTTGGAGGAAACATGCGCATTCTTTTTCTGCACAAAACCTTTCCGGGATCTTTTCGACTTTTGGTTCATGCCTTCGGCACGCAACCCGAAAACACCATTCTTTTCCTTTCGGAAACCGGCCAGAAATCAACGCGGGCGAATGTCCGCCATCTGCGTCTCGCGCCGCCGCTGAAGCACACATCGCATGATCCGGTTGAGAATGATCTGCTTCTGCGGTACAGGCGCGCCGCCAGAGCCGGCAATGCCCTGCTGCTCCTGAGCAGGGACGGCTACGCGCCTGACCTGATTTGCGCTTCCTCTTCCGCGTCCGGCTCCCTTTTTGTCCGGGATGTTTTTCCGGATGCTTTTTACGCCATAGAGGCGGACTGGTTTTACACGCGCGGCCAACAGACGTTTTTCAATCATGATATTGCCCCCGCCGGGTTCGCGCCGGCCAGAATACGCAATCTCTGGGAATATAACGCACTGGGGGACTGCGATTTCGCTTTTACCTCCTCAGCATGGCAAAAGTCACACTATCCGGATTTTTTGTCCCAAAAACTTCACGTGATCCATCATGGGATCAATACCGCCTTTTTTTCATCCACGCCGCATGAGGCTTTTGTTGATGAAGAAACCCGTCTCAATCTCGCGAAAGTTGCCGAGATTGTCAGTTTTTCCGGCCCGTACTGGGATCCGTCACGGGGTTTCTCCCAATTTTTGCAGGCTGTCCCCCAAATATTGGCAGCGAGGCCAAAGTGCCATATTCTCATGCTCTGGCCGGACCGTCGCAGCAAATCGCGCCAGAGCGGCGGCACCGCAGGCCGGGAGGAAACGGAGAAGCACAGTCAGTTGCTCGCGGGCATTCCCCTGTCCGGTAAAGCGCGTTCGCGCGTACATCTGCTCGGCGTGCGTTCGCTCGTCAAGTATCGTCAGATGTTGCGGGCCTCAACCGTTCACGTATACCTGACGGCCCCCCATGCCTTGTCCACAGGTTTTTTGGAAGCCATGGCCTGCGGCGCTTTTGTGGTCGGTTCGGACACGGCCCCGGTAAAGGAAGTTCTGGAGCACGGAAAAAACGGTTTTTTGTGTGATTACATGGAGCCTGATTCCATAGCCAAAACCGTAACCGGCGTGCTTGAACTGGCACCGAAACTGGCCTTCATACGTAAAGAGGCCAGGCAGATAGTGACGCAGGAGTACAATGCCGCGCTGCAGGCGGAGCGCCTTATTGCTCCCTTGCGTGAAGGCGTCTCAAAAAAATGCGGAATATCGTCCGGGTGAGGCCGCCACTTCAGATTTCACTGATTATTGCCACAACCACCGGATCGCGTTCCAAAATGCGCTTGAAGAATTTGCGCAGCGAGGAACGAATATTCTCGCGTATACGTCGCGTATCCCTTTGCCCTGTTTCAACTTCATCCAATACAAGACATTTTGCGTCTTCCAGAACATAACTGTAGTGTTGTTCAAAGACGAAACCCTTTGAAGTGATTTCAGGTCCGTGGAGTATGCTGCCTGTCGCGGAATCCATCACCAGCACTACAATGACCATTCCTTCGCCGCCCAGAATACGGCGTTCCCTGAGTACGGCGACACCGACATCTCCGACGCCCTTGCCGTCTACCAGGGTAGGTTCAACAGCCACGCGCGGCTCAATCCGGAAAGACGTTCGCGTGAGAGTCAGCGGCCTGCCGTCCTCCAGAAGCACGATATTTTCCGGGGCGACACCGCAGGTCCGGGCGAGGCGGCCATGTTTTACAAGATGTTGGTACTCGCCGTGCACGGGTACGAAAAGCCGGGGCCTGACGGCCAGGAGCATGTCGCGCAACTCTTCGCTGTGGGCGTGTCCCGATGCGTGAACGGCGTCAATGTCTTCGTGGAGCACTTCTGCGCCGAGGCGGTACATTTCATTGACAAGGCGCGAAATTGCCTTGGCATTGCCCGGTATCATGCGCGAACTCATAACAACGGTATCGCCCTGCCGTATGTCAAGCTGGCGGTGCCCGCCCAGCACCATGCGGGAGAGGGAAGAAAGCGGCTCTCCCTGCGCCCCGGTGACAAGAAGCACGAGCTTGTTGTCCGGCAGGTCCGGCACGCCGTTGTATGCGTTGAAGAAAGCGGGAGGAGTTTTTAACAGTTTGAGTTCACAGGCAGTTTCTATGTTGTTGGCCAAAGATTTGCCGCTTATCACCACGGTTCGCCCATGATCTTCAGCAAGATCGAATACTTCCTGTATCCGCTGAATATGGCTGGAAAAGAGCGTGATAATAATGCGTCCGGCAGCGGCGGCGAAAAGCCTGCCGAGAGATTGTTTGACTTCACGTTCGGTAAGTGACCGGCCGGGACGCATGACATTGGTTGAGTCGGAAAGGAGCAGGCGGGCGCCCTGAGGCCCGGCGAAATTTTTGAAAATTTGTACATCCGTGCCGGGGCCGCTTAACGGGTGGGGGTCGATTTTGAAGTCCCCACTGTGCACAATCCGGCCGACAGGGGTTTCTACGCCAAGCCCGAAGCCTTCGGGGATGGAGTGACAAACCGGAAAGAAGTGAAAATCCATGTCCGCCAGTCTCAGCACGGTATCGGCAGTGATTGGACAGAGTCGTACCCAGGGCAGAATTTCGCGCTCGCGCAGTTTCTGCTCCACAAGAGCCAGGGTCAGGGGCGAACCGTAAACGCGGGTGCCTTTGTTAAGTTCCCGGACGAGCCAGGGAAGGGCGCCGATATGATCCTCATGTCCATGCGTCAGCACGATGCCGGAAAGTTTGTCTTTTATATGGCTGACGGCATCGAACGAAGGAATGATGACATCCACTCCAAGATGCTCGTCGTCGGGAAACATCAGGCCGCAGTCCAGCATGACAGCGCCATGAGCCGTCTCCCAAAGCTGGCAGTTGAGTCCTATTTCCCCAAGCCCTCCAAGCGGGGTGATGGTAAGCGTCTGGAAATCCATATCGCGCGTTCGGCGGTCTATTGCGCCTGCAAAAGATCGGCGTGAAATTCGCCCATGGCGACGTATATCTGGGCCAGAGCCGTCAGATAGTCAGCCTTGGCGCCGGTGAGAGAGGCCTGGGCCGTGGTGAGTTTTGTGGATGCGTCCAATACCTCAAAATTGGTGCCCACTTGTTCCCTGTAACGGGCCAAAGCGGCGTTAAAGGCTTCCGTCGCCTGTTCAACGCTCTTTTCCGCAAGGGCGATACGCTTTTCGGCTTCGCGCACGGCAAGGAGTTTCGATTTGACATCATAGCCCACGCTGAGTTTCAGGTCTTCCTCTTCATAACGCATTTTGGTCACGAGCCACCCTGCCTGCTTGTCGGCATACCAAGTGGTCCCCCACTGAAATACATTCCAGGTGGCCCGGGTGCCGATTTCCCAGGTTGTGCCGCGTGAACCGCCTTCGCCGGCGCGCTGCAGATCAAGGGTATTGCCGGTATTGGCGATATTGTAGTAGGCCTCTATCTGCGGATAATAATCGCTTTGCACGGCGAGTTGATTTTTCCCGGCGATTTCCACCGCTTTGGCCGCTATATAGAGGTCAACCCGCTGGCGGTAAGCCATTCCGAGACACATCTCCAGCGAACGCTTGAAGGGGATATAGGCCAATTTGCCTGTGTAGGCGGTTTTTGCCGTTGCCGGCAGCCCAAGCAGGGTGTTGAGCATGGCCAGACATGTGTCGCGGCTGTTTTCAGCTTGAACCAGCAAGTTTTCCGCCTGGCTGACGTTGACTTCTGCCTGTAAAACGTCAAGGCGCGGTCTGAGGCCGACATCATGGAAGGCCTTGGTTATGTTAAGCTGGTCGCGCAGTCTGGCAAGGGAGTCGCGCTCGCTTATGACATTTTCTTCACGCCTCAGATAATCCAGAAAATAGCGCTGCACCTGTTCAGCCATGTCCAGTTCGGCCTTGCGCAACGCGGCCTTGTCGCTGTCCGCCTGCAAGGCGGCTTTCTGGTAATCCGCCAGAAGCCTGAATCCCTGGAAAACAGGCTGGGAAATCTCCACGCCGAAATTGTACACACCCATTTCCGGAGGACGAGTGGTGACAGGGGAAGATTCCCGCTCCTGCTTCACGGCGGCATAACTCATGCCGAGCCGGGGGCCAAAGGCTCCGCGGGTGGCCTTGCGCCCCTCTTCCGAAGATCGGCTCTGTGATTCATGGGAACCGAGGGAAGGGTTGAATTTCAGGGCGCGAAATACGGCCTCGCTCATGGTAAAGGCCTGGGGCCGCCCATGCCGTTCGTTTTGGGGATCCAGCGGCCGTTCGCCGCCATACAGCGGCGAGGGCGGCGTTTTTTTTGAGGCCGCAAGCGCCATGCCGGAGGATGCGGCGGCTCCGCATGCGCAGCATATCGCAATCAGAACAAGCAGTACTTGAGTGCGCCGCAGAAGAACTTGTTTGGACATGCTCAAACATACCCCCTCAAAAGCGCGATGGCAAGTTGCGCCGCCTAATGAAACGTTTCAAACGGCGTTGTCGCCTCGCGGGCCCTACACTGTGTCCAGTCCGGTTCTTTTACGATATTTGAGGTGGTAATGCAAAAATTTTGATATGTCCTTGCCGGATATAAAAACATTAACATCAGCGTATTGTTGCGGAATATTGCATAAGATCGCGGATTCTGCTTTAATCCTGTCATATGCGGGGCAGGGCATGATACAAAATGAAAACCGCTGTCGGAAAGTGTCGGGCCGTCTGGGTTTGAAGGCGCGCGCGGATTTGTTGCAGAATTGTCTGGCGGCTTGGCCGCGTCGGGGCAAAAGACTTCTGGAAATAAATTGCGGCGAGGGCTTTTTTTTGCCTGTCCTCTGGGAATGCGGCTTTGACGTGACCGCGACGGAACGCGAACCCGGCTTGCGAAGCCGGGCTCTGCACCATGTTGGTTTTCGGGCGGAAATTATGGCCTCATCCGACGAGCATCTGCCGTTTGAAGACGACGCCTTTGACTGGGTGGTTTTGCACGCCGCGGCAAAGAACTGGCCGGCTTTTGAAAACAGCCTGGCCGAGGCGTTGCGCGTGGCGACAGGCGGGATCGCCGTCGCTTTCTGGAATTCGGCTTCTTTGTCCTATACGTTATCCAGGCTGGGTAACAGTGGATTTTGGCCCTGGCCGCGGTATAACTGTTTCAGCGTGTGGCGCAGGCTGAAACAGCACGGCATGGGCAGTCAGACTTCGCTGAGCGCGCTGTCGGGTCCGGTTCGCACATGGAACAGGCCTCACGGCGGAATTCTTCGCCAGGCGGTAACGCACGTCTTGCCGCTTGGCGCGTGGTGTATTATTCGCATGGATATCGCGCCGCCCGGTTTTGTGACCCCGCTGCCCCTCCGGCTGCGTGGCGCCCGGTTCGCATCCCCGGCGGCTGTGCTGGAATGTCACCGGATTGGTGAAGCCTCCAATGATAAAGAACAAGCGGATTGAATTGAAGATGCTTTGATTTTGCTGTAACGCCCTGCGCTCAGACGGTGCATGTCTGATGCCGAAACGCTCTGCAATGGTAAAAGCTATGGACAAGAAGGCGTCCGCCTCCCCGGAGAGGCAATACATCAGGATGTCGGCCGGAGAGTTGAGGGAACATTTTATTTTCGGCCTGTTGACATTTTTACGCAGGCATCTTGCGGCCCTGGTATCGGCGTCGCTTGTGGTTCTACTTGTCATCGGCGGTTATCTGGGATGGCGTTATTACCAATACCGCCAATCGGACGTTTTCGCTTTCAACAGCTTTTCTTCGGCCCTGCAGCCTCCAAATGCGGAGCAATTGGCGAAACTTGTTGATTTCAATACGCTTTCAGAGCATTTGGCCCGAGCCATTGCCCGCAAGTATACGTTCCTCAAACAGGGACCGAATCAACTGCAGGATCTGAAAGACATGATACAGATGCAACTGCTGCGGCGGGTAATGACCAAGGAGGAACCCGTTGCGGAAAAACAGGATGCAGAGAAACTTCTGCAGATGCCTCTCGCGGTATTGCCCGCTGATTTTTTGACGCAGTTCTCGAAAAATCTCGTTGTCAGAACGACGCGCGACGATTCCGGAGCGCGTGCCGTCATGCTCGACACAAGGGTTGCGCATCCCATGCTGAACCAGACGTTTCCGGTGGTATTGCGCATGGAGAACAACGGCGGAAGCTGGATAATCCGCGACATCGCCAATGCCGACGAGCTTGTGGGGAAATTCCGTGAGGCCCAGCTGAAACGTATGGCTGCCCGCCACGATGAATTGCTTTACAAGAGGCAAGAGATTTCAAAGCGCATGAACGCAATCGTGCCTCTGCAATCGTGCTCCGCAGGGTTGACAACGCTCTCCGACGGCAGCACCCTTTTGTTGGTGGCAGATGTGCTCGGCAGGAATGTCGCATCGCTGACTGTGAACAACACAAATCTTGAGGCGGTTTTCAGCGGCGAAGACGGCGGGAAGTTGCTGCGGCGGCATCTGAACAGCGCCCAGCCCGTCAAACCGGGAGAGGATTATGTCCGGCATTGGACCGTTGAATTTGACCTCCGGGATCCGCTTGCGCAGCGTGTTTTGAGCGCCGGCCAAATTGCCTGTTCAGCAAGTTGGCGCAGTATGGGGCTGGCCAATGGGGAGGTTTTGCATGTTCAGGATCCTCCTGAAACGATGGAGGACTTCAAATGAGCAAGGCCCGCGAAGCCTACGTCTGCTCGGCATGCAAGTCCAGAACGCTGCAGTGGCGCGGCCAGTGCCCGCAATGTCATGCCTGGAACACTCTTGAGGCTGTGACGCTGCCCCCGGTTTCGCATGCGGGTCAGAGAAGGATTTCAGGTCATTCGACGGAAGGGAATCGTCCGATACCGTTGCGGGACGTTCAGAATGCCGGCTTCCATCCCTATGCCAGCGGTCTGCCGGCTCTGGATCGGGCACTCGGCAAGGGGCTTGCGCCCGGCGCGGCCATACTTGTGGGGGGAGAGCCGGGCATAGGCAAATCCACCCTTTTGATGCAGGTGGCGGGTTTTGTCGCCGGACAGGGAAAATCCGTGCTTTACGCGACCGGCGAGGAATCCCTGCAACAAATCCGGGCCAGGGCGGAGCGTCTTGGGGTGCTTGCGCCCGGCCTCAAGGCCCTGGCGACTTCACAACTGGAAGATGTTCTGGGCGCGCTTGACGCGGAATCTCCCTCACTGCTTGTGCTTGATTCCGTCCAGACACTGGCGAGCCCGGCGGCCGACGGTCTTCCCGGCAACGTAAGCCAGGTGCGCGCCGTCGCGACGGCTCTGCTGGAATCTTGTCGCCGTACCGCCACCACGCTGATATTGGTCGGGCATGTCACCAAGGACGGTGTTCTGGCGGGGCCTCGCCTTCTGGAGCACGCTGTGGATACGGTTATCGCTCTGGAGGGCGACAGGAGGAACGCTTTTCGTCTTCTGCGCGTATTGAAAAACCGTTTTGGCCCCAACGAGGAATTGCTTGTCTTTCGTATGAGCGCCGGGGGCATGCAGGTGGTGGATGACCCCTCTACATTTTTTCTGGAAGCGCGCGACGCATCGCTGCCGGGCGCAGCGGTCGTGATGGCGGTGGACGGCCAGCGTCCGCTGGCTGTGGAGGTGCAGGCTCTGGTTGCACGTACGTTTTTGAGTATTCCGCGCCGCACGGCGCTCGGTTTTGATGTCAACCGCCTGCATCTGCTGTTGGCAGTGCTTGAGAAGCATCTTAAACTCAACTTTGGGCAGGTGGATATTTACGCCAAAATTGGCGGCGGCATCCGTTTGCAGGAACCGGGCATGGATCTGGCCCTGGTGACGGCAGTGCTGTCTTCTTATTATGACGTCCCCTTGCCTGAAAAATGCGTCCTGTGGGGAGAAGTGGATCTGAACGGCCAGGTGCGGACGGTAACAGCCCAGGATCTGCGTTTTGCGCAAGCGCGGAGACTCGGCTACAGTCCTGTTGTGCACCCGGATGGCTCCAAAGGCGGCGTTGCCACAGTGGCTGCCTTGCAACGCCTTCTTTTCAGCGGGAAGTGAATGTGCTAGAGCAATTTCAGAATGACGTTGCTCTGGCGGCTGCGCGGGCGCGATTCCTTTGCGTTGGCAAACGCCGAAGCGGGCGTAGTCCAGGGAGAAACTGAATGCCCAATCTCAAACTTGCCATGCTCTGAATGACGCTGGAAATTGAACGCAAATATCTGAATGTCGATTTCGATGCCCTGCGGCCGGCGTTGGAAACGCACGGGGCGCGGCACATCTGCGCGCATTTTGAACGTAATGTGCTTTTTGATACTGCCGGCGCCGAACTGTTTCTGAGCAAACGTCTTTTGCGTCTGCGCGTACAGGAGTGGCCGGATAAAAAGAGGTATTTGCTTGCGCTGAAATTACCCCGGATATCGCAAAATGGTTGTAAAATTTGTGACGAGCGGGAGGTGGAAGTCGCAGACGGCGCTTCCGTGAGCGCGATACTGGAAGGGTTGGGGTATGCGGTAACGGCGCGTTATGAAAAAATCCGCGAGATCTGGCGACTGAATGCCGTGGAAGTATGTCTGGATGTGCTGCCTTTTGTGACGGCTGTCGAATTGGAAGGCGAACCCGCCCGCCTGTCGCAGACGGCGGCATTGCTGGGGCTTGACAATTGTATGGCAAGTATAAAAAATTATCATGATCTGCATCAGGACTGGCGGCGGCAGCATACCATGCCGTTTGAGAGATCTTTTGTTTTCAGCGAGAAACAGCGCTGTTTCTGGCGGAAAAAACTTGGTTTTGCGCGGGATGTTTGAGATGGGCTCGTACCCGAACGACGGATTTAGCCATGAGGAAGCCGGCAGCGTGACCGTTGCCAAAAAACTTAAGGATCCGGGCAGATATGCTGTGCTGTTGCACAATGACGATTATACAAGCATGGATTTTGTCGTCGGCGTTATCTGTTCCGTGTTTCACAAGACGCCTGGGCAGGCGAGAGCCATTATGATGAGCGTTCACAGACAAGGCATCGGACAGTGCGGCATATTCACGCGCGAAATTGCGGAAGCCAAGGTGCAACAGGTGCGTTACAAGGCGCAGGAAGCCGGTTTTCCGTTGAAATGCACCATGGAAAAGGTCTGAAAATAATCATGGACGGGAAAACGCCGCAGAGCGGCAAGATAGTGTCATGCTGAGCAACGACGTTCAAAATATATTGCGTGACGCGCTTATGGAAGTGCACAGGCGCAAACACGATCTCCTCACTGTGGAACATCTGCTGTATGCTTTGACAAACAGTATAAAAGGCAGAATGATTCTGGAGGGGAGCGGAGCGAGTGTGGCTGTGCTGCGTGAGCAGCTTGAAGGCTTTTTCCGTACGGAGATGATTTCCGTGGAAAAGGCCGAAGTGGAAATTGCGCAAACGCTTGGCGTACAACGCGTGCTGGGCAGAGCGTTTCATCATATCCGCTCCGCAGGCCGCAAGACTGTGGAGATCGGCGACCTGCTTGTCGCGATTATTGACGAGGAGGAGAGCTACGCCACCTTTTATCTGCACAAGCAGGGGGTGGAACGGCTTGATGTGCTGACTTTCGTTTCCCATGGGCTGGAAGACGGCAATGGCTCCCTTGGAATAAATACGGAAAAGGCGGAGACGAAAACCGAAGACGAACCGTTGGCCAAATTTACGGTGGAACTCACCGCCCTGGCGAGAAAAGGCAGGATTGACCCTTTGATAGGCCGGCGCGATGAGCTTCAGCGGGCTATTGAAGTGCTCTGCAGGCGCAGAAAAAACAATCCTCTTTTTGTGGGGGATCCGGGTGTCGGCAAAACTGCCCTGGCTGAGGGGCTGGCTCTCTGGATTGCGGAGGGGCGCGTCCCGCAAGTTTTTGCCGGGTCGAAAATTTTTGCGCTGGATATGGGACTTGTTCTTGCGGGCACACGTTATCGCGGCGATTTTGAAAACCGTCTCAAAGCCGTCATTCAGTCCCTGAAAAACACTCCCGCCGCCATTTTGTTTATTGATGAAATACATACCCTGGTGGGCGCCGGAGCCACATCCGGCGGTTCAATGGACGCCTCCAATCTTCTGAAGCCGGCATTGGCGAATGGCGACATACGCTGCATCGGTTCCACGACATATGAGGAATTCCGCAATTATTTTGAAAAAGACAGGGCGCTGGCGCGGCGATTTCAGCGCATTGATCTGCATGAGCCGAACGTTGCCGACTGTCTTGCCATTCTCCAGGGGCTTTCCGGCCGCTACGCGGCGCACCACTGCGTGCGCTATGCCCCTTCCGTTCTCAAGGCCATTGTGGATCTTTCCGCGCGGCACATACGGGACCGGCTGTTGCCGGACAAAGGCATAGATGTGATGGATGAGGCCGGCGCGGCGGTGCATCTCCGGCAGATGGGAAAATTTCCGCAAAATGCGGACGGCAACTGTCCTCCTGCCTCTGTTTCCCTGGGAGATGTTGAACGCGTTGTGGCCCGTATGGCTGGTATTCCCCAGCAATCCGTGTCAGGAAAGGAGCGGGTGCGTCTGGCGACGCTGGAAAGGGATTTGAAGAATTTTGTCTTTGGGCAGGATGATGCCATAGAAATCACCGTGCGCGCTATTCTTCGTTCCCGTGCGGGGCTTGGCGAGGAGCGGCGTCCGGCGGGAAATTTTTTGTTCTACGGGCCGACAGGCGTGGGGAAAACAGAAGTGGCCCGTAGTCTGGCGCGTCTTCTGGGGGTGGAGTTTTTGCGCTACGACATGAGCGAATATATGGAAAAGCACTCGGTGGCAAGGCTTATCGGCGCGCCGCCCGGTTATGTGGGTTTCGGCGAAGGCGGGCTTTTGACGGAGGCGGTGCGGAAGGCCCCTTACTCTGTGGTTTTGTTGGACGAGCTGGAAAAGGCCCATCCGGATATTTTTAATGTGCTCCTGCAAGTTATGGACTATGCCACGCTTACGGACAGTTCCGGCCGGAAGACGGACTTTTCCCATATCATTCTGATCATGACCTCCAATGCCGGCGCTTTTGAAATGTCGAAAGCCAGCATAGGCTTTGGGGAGTCAAGCCCACAGGATGCGGCGCACAAGGCGTTGAGCGTTGTGGAAAATACTTTTTCGCCGGAATTCCACAACCGGCTGGACGCGCTTGTGCCGTTCAAAAGCCTCACCCGGGAGATGATGTCGCGCATTGTCGAAAAATTCCTCGGCGAACTGCGCGAGAGGCTTGCGGGGCGCAATGTTCGGCTGTCCGTGACAGGCAGAGCCAGAGAGCATCTGGCCTTGAGGGGGTTTGACCCCGCCATGGGCGCGCGCCCGTTACGCCGTCTTCTGCGCGGTGAACTGGAGGACCGCCTGGCCAGCGAACTGTTGTTCGGGGCGTTGAAAAAAGGCGGGAAAGCCTCGCTGACGTGGAAAGACGACAGCTTTTCCCTGCTTGCCTCTCCCGGATAATTCCAATGGGTTACTGTTTGCCGGACATTTTGCGCTCTCGCACGTCTGTTCCATAATTGCCGGTATGTCCAACACGTTGGCAAAAACTTCACGTCGCGTACTTCTTGTCTGTAAAGCCGGGCATGAACGAGCCTTTTCCTGCGCCCGCGATTTGCTCTCGTGGCTGCGCTGCCAGGGGCATCCCGCTGAAATGATTGCTTCCGGGGCTGACAACGATCTCTATTACGCGCCTGATTTGTTTCTGGTAATTGTGCTTGGCGGTGACGGAACCATGCTCAGTGTGGCAAGACGTCTGGCCGGCCAGGCCGTGCCCCTGCTGGGCGTCAATTTCGGCCGGGTCGGCTTTCTGACGGATGTTCAGCCCGAGAACTGTCAGCCGCACATAAAAGCCTGTCTTGAAGGGAACGGCGCTGTCCGCTCCCATATGGCCTTGCGCTGGTCCGTTGTGCGTTCGGGAAGCGCAGAGGCCGGCGGTCTGGCTGTAAACGATGTGGTGTTGAGTCATGGCCTGTTGGCCCGTCTGATAAGTGTGGATATTTCCGTCAACGGACAGAGTGTGGGCGGGTTTCGCGGCGACGGGCTTGTTTTGTCCACTCCCCTGGGCAGTTCCGGGTACTGCGTTTCGGCCGGAGGGCCTTTGATCCAGCCCGGTATTGACGCTTTTATTTTGACGCCGGTTTGCCCTTTTCTGCATACAATGCCCCCTATTGTTTTTCACGGAAGCGCTGTTTTTGACATACGCATACTGCAAGGTTCCACGGAATGCTATCTCACTGCGGACGGGCAGGAAGGGCAGGCCCTGCGGACCGGAGATCTGCTTCAGGTAAGCGGTTTGCCCGGCGCTGTGCGCCTGATGGGAAGAGAAACTTCCTTTCTGGACCGGCTGCATTCGCGTGGCTTTATAGCTCTGAACACCACTGCCTGATGGCGGGTAAATTCCGATGAAAAAAAGATTCCTGCCTCCCCTCCGCGCGGCTGACATCCGTTTGGGCGAGGACGTGTATTTTGACGCCTGGCTCTACAGCATGATGATGGATAACAATCTGGCCTGGAAAATGAATCCTGAATTCATTGCCAGCCCGGAACAGATGGCCTTTATGCTCCAATTGGAGGATCCCCAGGTTTATCTGCCCTGTTCCGACGCCACGTTCGCCATGCTGCACACGGAACGCCTGCACGGCGAACTGCAAAAACAGTACAACCGCGCCTGGCGGATTGTCGTCCGCCTGGTTCGTTCCTTCATCCCGGATCGTCGGGACCGCATACGCGTGTTGCATTTTTGTCGGTATCGGTTTGCCCAGCACATCGCGCAGCGTACGCTCATCCCCTCGCGTCTCGTCAAACGCATGACCAATCTTGTGCTGGCCCAGAGCGGTCTGGATGATCCCTGGCAGGACCGGCGCTCCGCCTCCTGTCTGCGTCAGCAGGAGATACTGGAGCTTCCCGACATCAAAAGCAACCTTGAGCGCATGCCCCGCTGGAAATTGCCGTGTGGCATGAACCAGGCCCGTCATCTGCTGGATTACCTTGAACTGACGCGTTTTTTATGCCTGTCCGCCATGGCGAGGGAATGGCAGAAACGTCTTCCTCCAGCGCACGAAATACGCAGCACGATGTTGACCGCGGAAAAAGCCGTGCTTCGGATCAGGGAAGATGTGGAAAGCCGCATCAGCCGTCCGGCCACGGTTCTTTTTCTCGTTGATGCCGACGGGGGAATTGTTTTTGATCTCGCCATGCTTCAGAAGCTCATACGCATGGGGCACAGGGTAATTTGCGCTGTGAAGGCCGGGTTTTATTTTTTCGCGCCCACCATAACGGACATGGCAACAGATGAAACCCTGATGCGGTGGCTGCGCAACGGCATTGTTCTGCAGGAAAAGAATTTGAGTAAAAACGAACTATTGCGTTATCTGCGTGAATACCGCCTCATGGTTGTTTCAGACGGAACACGTGAACGACTGAATCTTACCCGTGTTTCCGTCACGTTTTCCAGAGCCTGGAAAGAGGCGGACATTATTTTGTGCAAAGGCTGGCGCGCGGCGGATATCCTGCTCGGGACGAGTCATGAATTTACCAGAGACATCATATGTTACTGGCATGATGAGAGAGGTTTTCACGTTCAGCTTCGCGAACACGTTGCCGCCGCGCGTAAATTCAATGAAAACGACATAATAATGCAGTCTGACGCCATTGTTGAAAAAATGCGCAAAGCTCGCCTGAACTCACAATCAGTAATGTTTTACAGTTGCATCATCGGCAGCATCCCCGGCCAGACGGCCACGGCAATTTCCCTGGCCCGCGTCTTTGTGGACAATTTGAGAAAAAAAATGGATAATATGTACATAATCAATCCTGCTGAGCATTTTGTGGAGGGGATGGACGGTGATGATCTCATGTTCATGTGGGAACGGGTACAGCGCAGCGGGTATATAGACATTTGGCGTTTTCAGACCGTGGAAGATATTGAGGAAAGCTTTGCCCTGCTCAACTCCAAGGTTCCGACTTTGTGGCAGGGGATGGATTCCACATATTCAACCGGATGTACCAAGGAAATGCGCATTGCCTTGGAAATGCAGGCAAAAAACCGCGAGATGCAGATCATAGGTCCTGAGCCGCGGCTTTTTGTTCGCCGCAGTGAATACGGAATAGGCAAGTATTTTGATGCCGCTTTCAGCCGTACCGCGCCCCGTAAACAAAGTTGATGCCCGTGGTTGAAACGCCCTGAGGGCATAACGGAACGCTTTGAATTCTGGCTGTTGTGGAGAAATTCCGGGAAACATATCCCCCCGGCAACGACAAGACGGAAGATGTCTATGGCCCGCTATGAAGCCGTTATCGGCCTTGAAGTGCATGTTCAGCTTGCTACTGCCTCCAAACTCTTTTGTTCATGTTCGACGGCGTTTGGATGCCCGCCGAATACAAATGTTTGTGAGGTATGTCTCGGCATGCCCGGGGCATTGCCGACCGTCAACCGCGACGCCGTTCGTTATGCCGCGCTGGTGGGCCTGGCGACAAACTGCGCGGTGAATCTCCGCTCGATATTTGCCCGTAAAAATTATTTTTATCCGGATCTCCCGGCGGGTTATCAGATCTCCCAGTACGAACTGCCGATCTGCGAGCGCGGATTTTTACCTGTCAAGGCGGAAGGCAAAGAAAAAAATATCGGCATTACCCGTATCCATCTGGAAAACGACGCGGGCAAAAACATACACGCCCAAAATGAAAATGCCAGCTATGTGGATCTGAACAGGGCCGGAACCCCTCTTGTGGAAATTGTTTCCGAGCCTGACATGCGTTCTCCGGCCGAGGCGGCGGCGTACCTGAAAACGCTTTACGGCATAGTGACCTATTTGGGAGTATGCGACGGCAATATGGAGGAAGGCAGCTTTCGCTGCGACGTCAATGTTTCCCTGCGTACGGTGGGCTCTGTCGCTTTGGGCACGCGGGCAGAGCTGAAGAACCTCAATTCATTCAGGAACGTTCAGCGCGCCGTAGAATATGAAATAGCGCGTCAGCAGGATGTTCTTGACGACGGCGGCGCCGTGCGGCAGGAGACGCGCCTCTATGACGCGGTCAAAAATGTTACCCAAGCCATGCGCAACAAGGAAGAGGCCCATGACTACCGCTATTTTCCGGATCCGGACCTTCTGCCGATAGAAATAGCGGAGGAAAACCTTGCCGCATGGAAAGCCGGACTGCCGGAATTGCCCAAAGACCGGCTTGCCCGTTTCAGGAGCATGACGGGGCTGCCGGAAACGGATATTGAAGTGCTGGTGCAGCGCGCCGATCTAGCTGATTTTTTTGAAAAAGCCGCCGCCGTGTCCGGAGCGCGAAAGGTGGCCCATTACATGATTGGCCCTTTGCTGCGCGAGTGCCATGCGCGCGGTATCCCCTTTGAACCATCATGTTGGGCGATGAAGCCGGAGGCGTTGGCAGAGCTTGTGCAACTCGTGGATAAGGGAATCATAAGCGCCAAGATCGCCAATGACGTTTTTGGCGATCTTTTCAGCAGCGGTTGTATGCCGGAAGCGTACATCGCGGAAAAAGGGATTGGCCAGATTTCCGACGCCGCCGCGCTGGAAGAGGCTGTGGATGCCGCCATAGCGGCAAATCCGGCTGAGGCGTCAGCGTTCAGGGGAGGGAAGACAAAATTGCTCAGTTTTTTTGTAGGGCAGGTCATGCGGGCCACAAAAGGCAAAGCCAACCCTTCCCTCGTCAACGAGCTTCTCAATAAAAAACTCTGTTAACAATGATCTGTTGCGTAATTTTCGAAATATGGCACAATATTTGAAATCAATGTCCAAAACCGGCTTCCGCCATAAAAAGTGAAATAGTCACATGTAAATTCAATATGCCGCCTGCGGGCATCTTTGTTGCGACAAAATCAATATGGCACTGGAACTTCGTCAGCAATTAAAACTCAATCAGCAGCTTTTCATGACGCCGCAGTTGCAACAGGCCATCAGATTGCTGCAGCTTTCCCGTCTGGAGCTTCTGGAAACAATGCAGCAGGAACTCCAGGAAAACCCCTTTCTGGAAGAAGGCCCCCCGGAAGACGGCGTTGACAGTGAAACTGTTGAAGATCTCCGCCGTGACGGCACGGATGATGATGCGTATGGCAGGGAGCTGAACCGCAACGCCGACTGGGAGGATTACCTCGGCGAATTTGCGAGCACCCCCCGTCTTTCCCAGAGGCACGAAACGGAACTTCCTGACGACATTGCCCCTCTTGAAACCAGATATGCCGCAAAGCCGACGCTGGAAAGCCATCTGCTCTGGCAATTGCGTCTTTCCGCCATGAACGAGACACAGAAAGGCATTGGCGAGGCGATTATAGGCAATCTTTCCTCTTCCGGCTATTTGCAGGCCTCCCTCAAAGAAATCGCCGAGTTGACATCTTCAACGCCTGAAGAAGCGCTCCACGTGCTTGAGCGCGTTCAGCTGTTTGATCCGGTTGGCGTTGCCGCGCATGACGCGAAAGAATGTTTGCTCATCCAGATTAAAAACCTCGGATATGATCGCGATCCTGTTCTCGTTGAACTTGTCCAGTCGCATCTGGGGGACTTGGAAGCCAGGCGCTACAAGCCGCTTTTACGAAAATTCAGGCTGGATTTTGAAGATTTGAAGGAGTATCTGAGCATTATACAAAGCCTTGATCCTCTGCCGGGAGCGAGTTTCGGCGGCGGCGATCCCGTGTATATCAGCCCCGACGTATATGTTTACAAGATTGATGATGAATTTGCAATTCTGCTGAATGATGAAGATTTGCCGCAGTTGCGCCTTTCCTCGCTGTGTGATGCAAAAATCAACTATTCCTCGGAAAAGGAAAAAGAATACTGCAACGAAAAAATACGCGCGGCTTCGTGGCTGATTAAAAGCCTTCAACAACGACAGCGCACGCTCTACAAAGTTATGGAGAGCATTGTCCGGCAGCAGCGGGAATTTTTTGAGCACGGCATTACAAAGCTTGTTCCTTTGATCCTTAAAGATATCGCGGACGACATCGACATGCATGAGTCCACAATCAGCCGCATAACCACAAACAAGTACGCGGCAACGCCCCACGGCATGTTTGAATTAAAGTTCTTCTTTAACAGCGGCCTTGAATTGGAAGACGGCAATCAGGTCGCCTCCGAAAGTGTAAAAGCTCTGATAAAAAATTTTATTTCGGAGGAAAATCCCTGTACGCCCCTGAGTGACGAACGGCTCGCCGAGATGCTCAAGGAAGCCCTTCAGGTGAACATCGCCCGCCGTACCGTGGCAAAATACCGGACAGCGCTTGATATCCCGTCTTCATCAAAACGCAAGAAACATTTTTGAGAATCAGGAAATGCTCAAGGAGAATTGTATGAACATCTCTTTTGCCTTTAAAAATTTTGAACCGTCCGAACACCTTAAAAGATATGCGCGCCGCCGTATGGAAAAACTGGAGCGTTTTTATGGAAAATCCTCCGGGCTTGATATGAGCGTCGTTCTTATAGTGGACAAATTCCGCCATCGCTGTGAAGTGACGGTTACAGGCGAGGGGCTGCACATCAACGCTTCCGAGCAGAGCAACGACATGTATGCGGCCATAGATTTGGTCTCCGACAAGGTGGAATCCCAAATCAAACGCCAGGTTTCACGCGTCAAGGAGCACAGGCGCAAAACGGCCAGAGCCGACATTGACGTCTTTACCTGGAATCTTGACGTGCAGGCGGAAGAAGGCGCGTCCGTTCAGGGCACTGATCGTTTCGCTTCCAAACCCATGCATGTTGACGAAGCCATTATGCAGCTTGACGCGATAGGCAGCGAATTTTTCGTCTTTTTCAACGCGGAAAGCAGCCGCGTCAATGTCGTCTACCGCAGACGGGCGGGCGGTTACGCCCTGATTGATCCCGTGTTGTAGCCGTCGACCGTATGGAAGTTTCATCCGGATCTTCCCGCTCCGCAAAGCCTGATGATGGTTGTCGGGAAGCGGGCGCGGAGCAGACCGGGATGCGGGCATGCATCGTCACCGGGCTCTCCGGGGCCGGCAAAAGTACGGCTCTGCAAGTCTTTGAAGATTTGAATTATTTTACCGTGGACGGCCTGCCGGCCAACCTTGCCCCTGAAATGGCGGATATGATGAAGCTCCATCCCATGTCGCATTTCAAGGGCATTGCTTTGGGCATGGACATGCGGCAAAGCAATTTTCTCGGCGAAATAAATGAAGCCTTGTCCGTTTTGAGCGAGCGGGGCATCCGGTCCTGGCTGATCTTTCTGGAGGCCCTGACGCCGGAGCTTATCCGCCGCTACGCCACAACGCGCAGACCCCATCCCCTGGAGCGCAAAGGCATGGGCCTGGAGGCCGCGCTCATGCTTGAGCGTGAAAGTTTGACTCCTCTGCGGGAGCTGGCGGATATAATCATTGATACCACAAAATTTTCCGTACATGATTTGCGCAGAGCCATACAGAAACGTTGGAGCGGCCATCACAGCAAACTGCGCGCCGTGCGCGTCAACGTGATATCTTTTGGCTTCAAATACGGCGTCCCTCGCGAGGCGGACATTGTCTTTGACTTGCGCTTTCTTCCAAATCCATATTTTATTGAGGAATTACGCCCGCTTTGCGGCAAGGATAAAGCTGTTTCCGACTATGTTTTCGCCACGGAGAAAGCGGTGGAATTTTCCAGAAAGTTGAATGATCTGCTTTGCTTCATGCTTCCCATGATGGAAGCGGAAGGCCGCTACCGCGTTGCCGTTGCTGTAGGCTGCACCGGCGGGCGGCATCGCTCCGTGGCCATGGCCGAGGAAATCGCGCAGACGCTTCGTCAGGCGGATTATCCTGTTTCGCTGGAGCACAGACATCTTGAACTGGGCTGAGATTGCCAAGCACCGTATAAACAGCGCGGATTTTCCATGGCTGAGAAAGACACGACAGAAGTAGGAATTGTCATCGTTTCTTACGCCGATTACGGTTCGGCCATGCTGCGCGCCGCGGAAGCCGTTCTTGGCCCGCTCAGCGACTGCACTTCCATGAGCGTGACCATGGAGAACGAAGTCTCCGAAATTGTCCGCCGTCTGGATGACGCCGTAACCCGTCTCAACAAAGGGGCCGGAGTGATTATTCTCACCGATATGTTCGGCGGCACGCCCGCCAACATTGCTCTTTCCCTGCTCGGCAACCATGTTCAGCTGGAGGTGGTGACAGGCGTCAATCTGCCGATGCTGTTGAAAGTTTTCAAGCTGCGGACTGAAAAGCTGGATGAACTTGCGCGTATTGCCTGCGAGGCTGGAGTAAACGGTATTTTCGTGGCCGGCGAGTTGCTGCGCGCAACATGCCGGGAAACCTGAAGGGTTGAACCGCAATTTTTTGCCGCGCCGCCTTATTGCGCAAGACGGGATTTCCTGTTTTTCGCGCCCGGCCGTCAGGGAGCCACCGGCGAGAGGGGCAAATCTTTGGGCGCTGTAATGGTTATGGCGTGGCTGAGGTTGGCCTTGCCTTTTGCGGGCACCGCGATATCCCAGAACAGCGCGTGATTTTTTTCGTCTCTTTTGGCGGGGAGGCTGTCCTGGTATTTCACTTCAACCGACTGCTCCACGATCAGGGGTTCCGGGTGTTCCAGACGCACATTCACCGGCCGGTCGTGGTCATTGTGCAGAGTAAACGTCCACGACCAGAACCAGGTGCGGTTTTTGCCTATAAAACCGCTTTCCCCCCGTTTTTTGTCGTCCGCCGTGGTGACGACGCTCACTCTGGGGTCCGCTCCGAAAAAGAGATCGGCTGAACCGCCCTGCGGCCTGAAAACGCCCTGGCCCAGAAACTGGCCGTCCACATTGTATTCCGCGCCGCCTGAAGGCCAGATTTTATTCCCTCGCGGCGCACATTTCGCCGTCAGCCAGACGCGGCTGTCTCCCTGCAGGGGGCGCGCGAGCCACCGCAAGGGTGTTTTCCAGACATCCTCATCAATGACAAGACGCGAAACCCCTTCCGGCAGGGCGCGCGTCGCCAAACTCCAGGAGGCATACGCGCCTGAAGCGTCCGCCTGCGCCGGCATATTTGCGGGAGCCGCCATTCTGGCCGGCTTAGGTCGCGCATCGGCGGGCGGCGGCCTTTGCAGCCGCGTCTGTTGCGGCGCCAGACCAGCGGAAGATCCCACCTCCCAGCGGGGCAGGCTTGCCGGCTCCAGCATTCCCGGCCCGCGGGAGGCGAGAACCAATTTCACATCACTCCAGTCCATGCCTGTGAACTGGCGGATTTCAGCCAGCAGGCGCACCGCGATTTCGTCCTTTTCCGAAATGGCGTCAAAGGCATATACCGGCCGCCAGCCGCAATTGTGAAGGGTGTAGCTGTAGTGCACCGGCAGGTCGTCGACGCCCGAAACGGATTTTCGCAACGTCACGGTCACGCGCCGCCAGACCGGGGAACTTTCCGGCAGGAGAGCAAGAACCTGTTCCAGCGCCTCAAGATCGCCCTGTATCCGGGCTTCATCGGCAACCGACGCGACGATCGCTTCCGTCATGCGCGTGCCGTGACTTTCCAGATCCTGAACGGGAATTCCCTGTTCCGGAATATGCTTCCACAGGGCGGTACGCGCGCGTGCGGCCTCGCGTTGTCCGATGAGTCGCGCCTTTTCCGCCAGCAGGGCCTCGCGGGACCGCGCCGCTTCGCCCCCGGCGTCACGGCGCAATGCCGCGCTTGTCCAATGCGCCGCCTGCTGTCCGGGAATTTCAATCCGCAGGCCGTCAGCGCCGTTGGGGATGTCAAAAACGACAAGGCTTACGCCGTCTTTTGCGACGACTTTGCCCCGTTCTTCAACAAAAAATCGTCCGGCGTCCGGCGAGAGCACAACCGTTTTGGGTTGCGCCGGAGCGGCGCCGATATCCGATGCGGAGACGGCAACAACCTGGGAAAAACACAGGCAGGCCAGCGCGGCCAGGCAGCAGGGTTTCCCTTTGTTGTGAAGGAACATGGTTTTCACCTCGGTTCGGGCTCAACGCGTCAGCTTGCGGAATTTGATTCTGCGCGGCGTGTCCGCCGCCTTACCCAGGCGTTTTTTCCTCTCTTCCTCGTAGTCGGAATAATTGCCCTCAAAGTAAACCACGTCGGAGTCCCCCTCAAAAGCCAGGATGTGGCTTGCCACGCGATCCAGAAACCATCGGTCATGGCTGATGACGAGGGCGCATCCGGCGAAGTTGTCCAACGCGTCTTCAAGGGCGCGTACAGTGTTGACGTCAATATCGTTGGTAGGCTCGTCGAGCAGCAGAACGTTGGCGCCTGATTTGAGCATGAGGGCCAGATGCAGACGGTTTCGCTCCCCTCCTGAAAGAATTTCCGCCTTTTTCTGCTGATCGGCGCCGTGAAAATTGAAGCGCGCGCAATAGGCCCGCGCGTTCATTTCCCTGTTGCCAAGCCTGACGCTTTCCTGCCCGCCGCTGACGAGTTCGTATACCGTCTTGCCCGGCGTCAGGGATGCGCGGTTCTGATCAACGTAGGCGAAACGCACGGTCTCTCCCACCTTCAGCGAACCGGAGTCCGGTTTCTCGTCGCCGGTCAGCAGCTTGAAGAGAGTCGTCTTGCCTGCTCCGTTGGGGCCGATAATGCCGACAATGGCTCCCGGGGGGATCAGAGCGTTGACGTTTTCCATAAGAAGCTTTTCGCCAAGACTCTTGCTTACGCCGGATAATTCGATGACGCTTTTCCCCAGGCGCGGTCCCGGCGGGATATAAATTTCCAGATCAGATGCCCTTTTTTCGCTCTCGTGGGAAAGCATGGCCTCATAGGCGTTGAGTCTCGCCTTGCCTTTGGCGTGGCGGCCCTTGGGCGACATGCGTATCCACTCCAGTTCGCGGGCCAGCGTTTTCTGACGCTGGGCTTCTGTCTTTTCTTCACCGGCAAGGCGTTTTTGTTTCTGCTCCAGCCAGGAGGAATAGTTGCCCTTCCAGGGGATTCCCCTGCCTCTGTCCAGTTCCAGTATCCAGCCGGCGACATCGTCCAGAAAATACCTGTCGTGGGTTACGGCAATGACGGTACCGGGGAAGGAGGAGAGATAGCGTTCAAGCCAAGCCACGGACTCGGCGTCAAGATGGTTGGTCGGCTCGTCCAGCAGCAGTATATCCGGATTCAGCAACAAAAGCCGGCACAGGGCCACACGGCGCCGTTCGCCGCCGGAGACGCTGTCAACGGGCATGTCCGCGGGCGGGCAACGCAGGGCATCCATGGCCATTTCCAGACGCGCGTCCAAATCCCAGATGTTTTTGGCGTCCATCAATTCCTGCACTGCGGCCTGCCTGGCTATCAGCGCGTCCATTTCCCCAGGCTCCAAAGGTTCGGCGAAGCGGGCATTGATGGCTTCGAAATCCTTGGCGATAGCCGTGAGCTCTTTAACGCCTTCCTCAACAATCTCGCGCACGGTGCGTTTTTCAGAGGCGAGGGGTTCCTGCTCCAGGTAGCCGATACTGTACCCTGGCGCTAGAACGGTTTTTCCGTCAAAGGTCTGATCCACGCCGGCAAGTATCTTTAAGAGCGATGATTTTCCTGCGCCGTTCATGCCCAGAACGCCGATTTTCGCCCCATAAAAATAGGAGAGGGAAATATCCTTGAGCACTTCCTTCTGCCCGTGGCGTTTGGAAACGCGGATCATGGAATAGATGACTTTATCCGGCTCATTGCCCATTATGCCCTCGCAGGAAAAGGTCAGAAAGTCTGCCTCAATAAAAATATACAATAATTATTGATTGCTAGAGTGAATCAACATGGAATTTGGTTAGCTGCCAGAACCAAACACAAAAACGCATGCCTTGTCAAGAGGAGGCATAACCCAATACTCCGTCTTATCTTTGCACAAACTTGTAATTCCGCATATACTTTCACCGGTGGTTTTATTTTTTCTATCCTGGTCCGATGAATACGAAAAATGCGTCTTATTCCGGGCCAATCCGGATATCCAGGCAACGTTTCAGCTACTTCCAATTCGCGTATCTCTCTGTTAAAGGAACGACTGTCCATATTGTGCGAATACCTGCACAAGTGAGATCGGCCCGTTTCGCTCGGCGGCGGATGCAGAGAGATCGTGTGAACGGTATCGAAGAAAGACTGGAGTGAAAAATTGATGAAGAAGAACATTTTTGTCATGACCACGTTCATTGCGGCGCTCGCTGGACTGTTTGCCGTTTTCTTTTCGTTCGGCTGGAAAACCCCCGACACGCGCATTGTCGAGACGGTGAGAGTGCCCGCGGAGAGCAAGAAAATCACGATCTATTTCATCCCCAAAAACTTGAATAACCCCTATTTTGAGGCGATGAGCACGGGTTTGTTCGAGGCGATCTCCGAGTTGGGCGAGGAACATTTCAGGTACGTCTATATTGGACCGCAGATCGCGGAGCCTGAAAACCAGATCGAATTTGTGAAAAGGGCAATTCAGGACAAAGCCGACGCCGTATTCATCGCGTCGAATTCCAACACCGCCCTCAACGACGTGTTTGATGAGGCCCGCAAGGGGGGAACGCGCATCATCAGCATCAACCAGGACATCCCGGGCAGCGAGAGCCATAGGGACGCGGCGATCATACCGGCGGACTTTAAAATAATCCCCAATGCGCAGTTGGATCTGATGGGCGAGCAAATCGGTTACGATGGGCAGTTCGCCATTGTGTCCGCCACCGAGGACGCCCCGGACCAGAGTTCATGGGTCAACCGCATGCAAAGAGAAGTAAAGGAGAACCCCAAATATGCGAGAATGAAGCTTGTGGAGGTTGTCTACGGCGACGACCAGGTGGATAGGTCCATGGCAGTGACGAAGGATCTCCTCTCAAAATATCCAAGGCTGGAAGGGATTCTCTCCCCCACGACAGTGGGCGTTGCCGCGGCGTGCCGCGCCGTTCGGGAGAGCGGCATGTCAGGCAAGGTCAAGGTGACGGGCTTCGGGCTCCCGTCCGAAATGGCGGAATTTGTTCTGGACGGGACCTGTGAAAGCTTTCAGCTCTGGGATCCCCACTACCTGGGATATTTGGGCGTTTATATGGTGTGGGCCGAAGCGCGGGAGGGCTTCTCCATCGTTCCGGGGGCGACATTCAGGGCCAGAAAACTTGGCAGGTACACGATCCAGCCCAATGGGCAAATTGTGAGCCAGCCCATCATGCGCTACGACAGAGCCAACATCATGAAATACGCCGCTCAGTTTTGACTCCGAGGCGGCGAGGGGGAGTCTGTTCTCGCAGATTTGAAGTAGAGAGTTGCCATGTCGATAAAAGCGAAAGTGATCATCATCGTTATTTCCATTGTGACTTTACTCACGGCTTCCAGCACGGGGGTTTCAGTATATTTCAGCCGGACGCATTTCAGGACGGCGATCGCGGACGAGGCGATGGTGATCGGCGAGATCGCGGCCAAGATGGTCTCCGCCAATATCCAGCTGTTGAAAACGGCGGTCGACACCATCGCGGCGGATTGTCTGCTTACCATCGTGCGTGGCCTCGAGGGCTTGAATCCCTCGCGCAGCTTGACCGACTTGCTGGAAGAAGAGACGTTGAAGCGCGGGTATCTTGCCCTGACGGTTATGGATTCAATGGGTGTTATCGCTTCTTACGGCTCATCGGCCCCATCCGACGCATTTGTCCGAAGCCCTTACATGCGGCGCGCGTTCATCGGGGAGCGGGTGGTTTCCACCACGGAAATCGCCGACGACGGAAAGCTCGTCATCCGCGTCTGTGTCCCGATGGGGTCGCGCATTCTGGTCGCCACGCTGGAGGGATTTTATTTCAACAACGCTATCTCCGAGTTCAGGATATGGACATCGGGAAATATCTTCATCGTGGATCGGGAGGGAACCATGATCTCCTACTATCGTCCCCAGATGGTAGCGGATCGGTATAACTTTATCCGGGAAGGCGGCAAGCCGGACGCCGGCGCGGACGCCAGGGAACGGAGCGAATTTTTCAGCCTGGTGACCCAGGGAGGATCAGGCGTGGGGGAGTATCATTTCAAAAACAGCAGCCGCGTCTGCGCCTACTTGCCGATCCGCGGAACGGACGGATGGGCGATGTGCGTGGTGGCCATCGTCAGTGAAAGCCCCTATGCGCAGATTCGTCATCTTTTATTGTTGTCCGGGATGCTCTTTTTCAGCTTTGGCGTCCTGGCCGCTTTCTTTTCAGCGAACACCATCGCGAAACCCTTCCAGCAAATCAGGGAACAGAACGTGTCTCTGACCAAGATGAAGGAAATAGCCGAGGAGGCCAACCGGGCCAAGAGCGATTTCCTGGCGCGCATGTCCCACGAGATTCGCACCCCGATGAACGCAATCATCGGCATGAGCGAGCTGGCGCATCGGGAATACGGCGGGCTGAAGGCGCTGGAGTACATCACGGGCATCAGGAACGCCGGAACGAGTCTGCTTTCCATCATTAACGATATTCTGGATTTTTCCAAAATCGAATCCGGCAGTCTGGCGATCAGCCCCGCCCCTTACGAAACGGCCTCGCTCCTGAATGACGTGTTGTCCGTTATCCGCATCCGCATGGCGGAAACGCCGCTTGAACTGATCGTCGACGCCTCGCCCGACATCCCCGGCAACCTGATAGGCGACGCGGGCCGCATCAGGCAAATCCTGCTCAA